>NZ_JBFTMC010000032.1:0-36189 GCF_056396765.1 Bacillus sp. 05T22 | reverse complement strand
CATCAAAGGTGTATAAAAATTCATGTATAATTATTGTTTTTCTAGAAAAATTACGTTTTTAAAAGTTTTAAAATTAATAAATATTTAATTGACTCTATAAATATACAATATTATAATCATATTTAATTTAAAGAATCGATATAAGGAGGAGCATATGAAAGTCGCGATTATTGGAGCAACTGGATATGGAGGAATTGAGTTAATAAGGTTGTTACATCATCATCCATATTTTTCGATTACATCTGTCCATTCTTTTTCACAAGTAGGGGAACGAATAACAAATGTATATCCGCACTTACAAAATTTTATTGTCCATACGTTACAAGAAATCGACGTGGATGTAATAGCGAAGGAGGCTAGTATTGTATTTTTAGCGACACCGGCAGGGGTTTCGGCGCATATAACGCCACGCTTGCTAGCGTCTGGTTTAAAAGTTATTGATTTATCAGGTGATTTTCGTATGTTGAATCCTTGTACATATGAAACATGGTATAAAAGGCCCGCTGCAAAGGAAGAAATTCTTCAAAAGGCAGTGTATGGATTAAGTGAATGGAAAAAGTTGGCTATTAAGGAAACGGAATTGGTTGCAAATCCAGGATGTTTTGCAACAGCGGCACTACTAGCAGCTGCGCCATTAATGCGGGGCGGGATGATAGAGGAAGACTCACTTATTATCGATGCGAAATCAGGGGTGTCAGGAGCGGGAAAAACACCGACAACAATGACTCATTTTCCAGAGCTGTATGATAATTTCCATATTTATAAAGTGAATGAGCACCAGCATGTTCCAGAGATTGAACAAATGCTTGGTGAGTGGAATAAACAGGCGAAACCAATTACATTTAGTACACATTTAATTCCGATATCGAGAGGGATTATGGTTACTCTCTATGCAAAAGCAAAACGAGATATCCATGCACAGATATTAGAGAAGTTATATGAAGAAACGTATTGTCATGCTCCTTTTGTTCGTATCCGTTCTAAAGGAGAGTTTCCAAGTCCAAAAGAAGTAAGGGGTTCAAATTATTGTGACATTGGAGCGGCTTATGATGAACGAACAGGACGTATTACAGTTGTTTCCGTTATCGACAATATGATGAAAGGAGCAGCTGGGCAAGCAATTCAAAATGCAAACTTATTAGCAGGTCTGGAGGAAACGGCGGGATTACAATATATGCCGCTCTATCCATAAGGGGGAAGAATGATGATTGGAACAGATTCTATTATAAAAGTTGCAAGTGGATCAATTGTAACGCCACAAGGTTTTGCAGCGATTGGTACCCAGGTTGGGTTGAAAAAAGGGAAAAAAGATATGGGAGCAATTGTTTGTGATGTTCCTGCTAATTGCGGAGCTGTTTATACAACAAATCAATTTCAAGCTGCGCCAGTACAAGTTACAAAAGAAAGTATAGCTGTGGAAGGAAAGCTACAAGCAATTGTTGTAAATAGCGGAAATGCAAATGCATGTACAGGTGTACAGGGGTTACAAGATGCGTATGAAATGAAAACGTTGGCTGCGAAACAATTCCAGGTAAAAGAAAATCATGTGGCAGTTGCTTCAACAGGTGTCATTGGAGTTTCTTTACCAATGGAAGCAATTCGTACTGGTATTTCCTATCTCGTACCATCGAAAGAAAAAGAGAAGGCAGCTTCCTTTTATGAAGCGATATTAACAACGGATCTTGTTATAAAGCAATCATGCTATCAGTTTATGATTGAAGGAAAAGAAGTGATGATTGCAGGGGCAGCAAAAGGTTCTGGTATGATTCATCCGAATATGGCAACGATGCTTAGCTTTATTACAACAGATGTAAATATAGAACAAGAAGCACTCCAGCTAGCATTATCACAAGTTACGAATCATACATTTAATCAAATTACTGTGGACGGTGATACATCTACAAATGATATGGTCGTTGTAATGGCAAGTGGGTTATCAGGAACAACTGCTATTCATACGAATCATACGGAGTGGGAGAAGTTTATGTTTGCTTTGCAAAAGGTATGTGAGGACTTAGCGAAGCAAATTGCTAAAGATGGTGAAGGTGCTACTAAGTTAGTTGAAGTAAATGTATACGGAGCACGAACAGTAGAAGAAGGGAATAAGATTGCGAAACAAATTGTTGGCTCAAGTCTTGTGAAAACTGCAATGTATGGTGAAGATGCAAATTGGGGCCGCATTATTAGTGCGATTGGTCAAAGTGGAGTTGTTATTGATCCTATCGCTGTTGATATTGCTGTTCAGTCTATTTCTGTTTTACAAAGCAGCGAGCTACAAGCTTTTTCTCAAGAGGAAATGAAACAAAAATTAAAGGAATCTGAAATTGTTATTGATGCTCATTTGCACCTTGGAGGGGAGAAAGGAAGAGCTTGGGGCTGCGACTTAAGCTATGACTATGTGAAAATAAATGCTTGTTATCGTACGTAAGGAGAGAGAAGATGAGCGAGTATATCGTAGTAAAATGCGGTGGGAGTATGCTAGAACGTTTAGACCATGTGTTTTTTGAATGTATAGAGCAGCTGAAGAAAAAATATCAAGTTATTGTTGTTCATGGCGGTGGACCAGAAATTGATGCAAAGCTAAAGCGATTTAATATTCCAATTGAAAAGAAGAATGGGTTACGTGTGACAACAAAAGAAGTGATGAATGTTGTTCAAATGGTTTTATGCGGAAGCACGAATAAAAAAATGGTGATGAATTTTCAAAAGCATGGCTTGCATGCAATCGGAATCTCTGGTTGTGATGGGAAATTACTTCAAGTTCAGCCTCTTGATGAGGATATTGGATATGTTGGTGAAGTTAGTGGTGTAGAGGCTTCACTATTAAAAGGGTTACTAGATTTGAATTATATTCCGGTTATTGCTCCAATTGGGGTAAGAGGAAACCAGGTTTATAACATAAATGCAGATACAGCCGCAGCTGGAATTGCAGCTACGCTGGGGGCGAAAGAACTTATTTTTATTACGGATGTAGATGGGATATTGTTCGAAGGGAAGTTGTTAACGAAAGCGGATGAAGCTGAGATCCTACGTCTGATAGAAAAAGAAGTTATTACAGGGGGGATGATTCCGAAAGTACAGGCTGCTCTCACCTCAATACAGATGGGAGTCGAGCATATCAGCATTGTAAATGGTACAAAACATTTTGTAGGAACATCAGGGGAGTGGGTTGGAACGACGGTAACAAAAGGGGTGAATATCGTATGAGTAGTCATATATTTCCGACATATGGGAGACGCAGTGTTGAAATTGTTCAAGGAACCGGAACAAAAGTGATAGATGAAAGTGGGGAAAAGTATTTAGATTTTACTTCTGGAATTGCTGTATGTAATTTAGGACATTGTCATCCTGTACTTGTAGAAGCAGTAAAAAAGCAATTACAGGAAATTTGGCATATATCAAATCTTTTTTCGCACAAGGTACAAGAAAAGGTAGCTGAATTGCTAACAGAGGGGCGTGAGTTAGATTACGTGTTTTTTTGTAATAGCGGGGCAGAAGCCAATGAAGCAGCGCTTAAATTAGCGCGGAAGCATACGGGGAAATCTCTTGTTTTAACATTCCAGCAATCTTTCCATGGAAGAACATTTGGAACGATGAGCGCAACGGGGCAAGAGAAAGTAAAAAAGGGATTTGGTCCACTTCTTCCATCTTTTTCACATATTCTCTTTAATGATATAGCCGCGCTCAGGGAGACAATGAATGAAGAAGTAGCTGCAGTTATGGTGGAAGTTGTTCAAGGTGAGGGTGGCGTCTTACCTGCTGATATTTCCTTTTTGCAAGAGATTGAGAAGTTATGTAGACAATATGGTGCTCTTTATATAATCGACGAGGTGCAAACAGGTATGGGAAGAACGGGAACGTTGTTTGCTTATGAACAGACCGGAACATCCCCAGATATCGTTACAGCGGCAAAGGCGCTTGGAAATGGGATCCCGGTTGGGGCAATGCTTGGAAAGAAAGAGCTTATGACTGCTTTTTCAGCGGGGACTCATGGTTCAACATTTGGCGGAAATTACATTGCAATGACAGCAGCAAAAGAAGTACTACAAATTATAAAACAACCTTCATTTTTACAAGAAGTAAAAGAAAAGGGAGAATACTTCCTGCAAAAATTAAAGAAAGAATTACTTGATGTTCAATGGATTACTGATATTCGAGGGAGAGGACTTATGATTGGAGTCGTTTGTAAGTGTGACGTCACATTCATTATAGAACAGTTAGAAAAAGAGGGGCTTCTTGTATTGCAAGCTGGAACGAATGTTTTGCGACTTTTACCACCACTCATTGTAACGAATGAAGAAATAGACGAAGCAGTAAATATGATAAAAAGAGTGATTTGTACACAAAAATCACCAATATTATAAGGGGGAAATTCTATGTCAACTATACAAGTACCGAAATTACAAACGAAAGATCTTTTAACATTAGAAGAACTGACGCAAGAGGAGATAATTGCGCTAATTGAATTTGCAATGTATTTAAAAAAAGAGAAGCATGAACCTTTATTAGAAGGGAAAATATTAGGGTTAATTTTTGATAAACATTCAACTCGTACGCGTGTTTCTTTCGAAGCAGGAATGGTACAACTCGGTGGACATGGAATGTTTCTAAGTGGAAAAGAAATGCAACTTGGCAGAGGAGAAAGTGTTTCAGACACAGCAAAAGTATTATCTCATTATATTGATGGAATTATGATTCGTACATTCTCGCACGCAGATGTAGAGGAGCTTGCGAAAGAAGCAAGTATTCCTGTTATTAATGGATTGACAGATGATCATCATCCGTGTCAGGCATTAGCTGATTTGATGACAATTTATGAAGAAGTTCATACATTTAAAGGGATTAAACTTGCTTACCTAGGGGATGGAAATAATGTATGTAACTCTTTACTGCTAGCAAGTGCAAAAGTCGGTATGCATATGACAGTGGCGACTCCCCCAGGGTATGAACCGAATGAACAAATTGTAAAGCGTGCGCTAGAAATTGCAAATGAGACGGGAGCAAATATTGAAGTTTTGAATGATCCGGAGTTGGCAGTGAAAGGTGCTGACTTTATCTATACCGATGTTTGGATGAGCATGGGGCAAGAAGATACGGAAGGGAAATACCAATTATTTCAACCGTTTCAAGTGAACGAAAAACTTGTTCAGCATGCGAAAGCAACGTATCGCTTCTTACATTGTTTACCCGCTCATCGTGAAGAGGAAGTAACAGGAGAAATTATAGATGGATCGCATTCTGTTGTCTTTGAGCAAGCAGGGAATCGATTGCACGCTCAAAAAGCATTATTGGTAAGTCTGCTTCAAAACATCAAAAAACCTTCCTAATCGGGAAGGTTTTTTTGTTACGAAATGTCTGATGTATATTTGGTGAATGTTCTTTGTATCATTTATAATAAGATGAAGTTAGTATAAGTGAAGTTAAATAGGGTTGTTTGTGTCGTAGTATTAAGTTCATACTACGAAGAGAAAAAACTATTAAAGAGATGATAATTGTGCAAACAGGTAAAAAAACATATTCATTTTTTCAACGTATTTGGAGAGTGCTGAAATTTCATTATTATAAGTTGCTCCGTTCGCCAGAAGGAGCGAAGAAAGTGTCACGTGGATTTGCGATTGGATTTGCTTTAGAAATGTTGGTGATTTATACAGCGTCACTTGTTTATCTTATTTTTTATCCAATTGTACGCTTAGCAAAGGGATCCTTTCCAGCAGCGGTTATTGGTAATATTATCGGAAAAATATCATTTCTTCCGGTAATTTTGTTTCCGTTTGCATATGCATTAGGGAAAACTTTATATCCATTTGAAATAAAGGTAATTCAGCATAAACCATATACAATATCTGATCTTTTCTCGAGTAATATTTTTATTATGTTAAAGAGCTTATTACAGAGTGAAGTATATGTATTAATTGGGATGACAATTTTCGGGGTTGTATTTGGAGTAATATCTTATTTTGTTGTGCATTATTTATATGAAAAGAACCGTAAGTTACGTTTGAAAAAAAGAAAAAAACGCGCGAGAGAACCACTTGTACAAATATAAAGAATGTCACATTCATTTTCCGCCTTGAATATGCTTAAAAAAGGAGGGAGAATGAATGTATTATTACTATGTACCTCAAGCATACTCATATGTGCATTATTATCCTGTTCCTTATACAAGGCAACAGTTTGAAGCATATCAGCAAGCGCAGCCTTCTCCGGAGCAAAAACCATACTTAACAACATGGCCGTATTCAAATGTATATTATGGAAACTATTATGAATCATAAAGCTGCTTCCTTTGGAAGCAGCTTTATACGTTTGTTTTCAAAATTAAATTTTGAATCGTTTGAAGCGAGTGAATGAGTTGTTCACGATCGCTTTCCGATAATGTTTGAAAGTTTTCTTTTAGTTTGTCTAAAATGAATTGTTGATATTGATTTACTAACGATTTCCCTTCTAGTGTTAGAGAAATTAAAATGACTCGTCGATCTTTTTCGCTGTAATGACGCTCTATAAGTTCTTCTTGAATCAATTTATTTAATAGAGGTGTCATGTTGGGCCTTGAAATCGCTAATCGCTTTCCGATTTCTGACACTGCTAATGTGCCACGTTCATGCAATAGCAGTAACACCTGTGTATGTGACGGTGGCATGTGCCTTTGTGAAGAAAACTCTCCAGGAAGCATAAATTTGCGATAAAAAAGAGGCACTAACGAAAGAAGATGATCAACAATACGTTCCCATTCGCGTGATTCCATATAAAGGCCCCCTTCCATTATCATTGTAACAAAAAAAGGTACCGTATAAAAATAGAATTGTTCGTTTTTGTTTTAATATTTGTAGGATAGAACTTGTTTAGTAAACGCGTTGGCAATAATTTCATAACCTTTATCATTTGGATGTACTTGATCGTACAGTAATTCTTTTTTATCATTTGGTATTAATTTTCGAATTGGTAAAACAATGGACGGTTGATTCGCTTTTGAAATTGAGTAAACCGCATCATTCCAGCCATCTAAAAACATATCTGCATAAGAAGCAATTGAATCATCGAGTTGTAGAGGGTTATAGAGCTCAGATAGAATGAGTAAAGCATTTGGGTTGAGAGTCCGAACTGTCTTTACAATGTTTTTTACGTCTTCTTCAAAATGAGTTTTTTCTTTATTTAACATTTTAATACCATCTATAACACCTACATCACGATTTAAACGGAATAAATTATTTCCTCCAATATTAATGGTAATTATATTTGCTTCTTTAATTTTTTGCTGCACTTCTTCTGCCTGAATTTTTTGAACGAGACGATCTGTTGTAAGTCCGTTCACTCCAAGGTTTTCTACTCTAATCGGTTTGTGAATTTGTTCCTCTATTTGCTTGGAAGCTAATTCGGCAAACCCTCCTTGTGTCGAGCCATATCCCTTTGCAAGCGAATCTCCTAACACAAGATGATAAAAAGAGTCATTTGTTTGTTTATCAATCCAATGAGAAGTAGATGATACTGATTTTTCTTTTTGTTTTGTTGTCTCATCGTTCTTTTCAAAATGCGAATAAGAAATGATTAGAAGGAGGAGACAAACAATAATTAAGATGACTTTTTTCATAAATTCATCCTCCTTGTAATTGGTAATTGTATCATATTCAACGGTATAAGCAATGGAAGGGCTTATTATATCTTTATGGAAATTTTACAATAGCTTTACAGAAAATTTGTAGAAGTATGTCAAAAAATATTGACGATATGAAAGTAAGTTAGATATGATAATGTCAGATAAATGAATATACGTCACTCTAATATGAGGAAAGAAGAGAATAAAGGTAGAGAGAATACCTTATTAGAGTTTGATGAAAAACTCATTTTATTGTTTTTTTAGGGACAATTTAATAAGGGGGATTTTTTGTGAAGAAATCAAAGAAAGCGCTAGCAGGAGCGACGCTTGCATTAGGTGTTATCGCACCACAAGTATTGCCGACAATTGCTCATGCAGAGGAACAAACAGGGGAGAGTACAGTTAAATTACGAATCTTGGAAACTTCTGATATTCATGTTAACTTAATGAACTACGACTATTATCAAACGAAAACGGATAATAAAGTGGGCTTAGTTCAAACTGCGACGCTTGTAAATGAGGAACGTGCAAAAGCGAAAAACTCTGTGCTATTTGATGATGGGGATGCCCTACAAGGAACGCCGCTAGGGGATTATGTAGCACAAAAAGGCTTAGATGGAGAGTATGTCCATCCTCTATATCGTTTAATGAATTTAATGAAGTATGACGTCATTTCTCTTGGAAACCATGAATTTAACTACGGTTTGGACTATTTAAAGAAGGCGATTAGTAAAACACAGTTCCCAGTAATTAATTCAAATGTGTATCTAGACGATCATGATAATGATGAAACGAACGATAAACACGCCTTTAAACCGTACCATATTTTTGAAAAAGAAGTAGAAGATGAATCTGGTCAAAAGCAAAAAGTGAAAATCGGTGTAATGGGCTTTGTACCACCACAAGTTATGGGCTGGGATAAAGCGAATTTAGAAGGAAAAGTAAAAGCGAAAGATATTGTACAAACAGCGAACAAAATGAAAGAGCAGATGAAAGCAGAAGATGCAGATATCATTGTTGCATTAGCTCACTCTGGTGTCGATAAAAGTGGTTACCATGATGGGATGGAAAATGCATCATATTATTTAGCGACAGAAGTTCCCGGCGTTGATGCAGTATTAATGGGACACTCCCATACGGTAGTAACGGACAAGTTTAACGGTGTTCCAGTTGTAATGCCTGGTGTTTTCGGAAGTAATCTAGGTATCATTGATATGGAACTGAAAAAAGTAAATGGCAAGTGGGAAGTACAAAAAGATAAATCGGTTCCAAGCGTTCGTCCAATTTCTGATAGTAAAGGAAATGCATTAGTAGCATCTGATAAGAATTTAGTTAATGAAATAAAAGACGATCACGAAGCGACGATTAAATATGTAAATACACCTGTCGGTACAACGACAGCACCAATTAATAGTTATTTTTCACTTGTGCAAGATGATCCATCTGTACAGCTTGTTACGAATGCCCAAAAATGGTATGTAGAAAAGCTATTTGCAGAAAATGGACAGTACAGAGAATATAAAGGAATCCCAGTTTTATCAGCAGGTGCACCTTTTAAAGCAGGCGGCCGAAATGGTGCAACTTATTATACTGATATTCCAGCAGGGACTTTAGCGATTAAAAACGTTGCTGATTTATATGTATATCCAAATACTCTATATGCTGTAAAAGTAAATGGTGCACAAGTAAAAGAATGGCTTGAAATGTCTGCAGGTCAGTTCAATCAAATTGATCCAGCTAAAGCAGAAGAACAGTCGTTAGTAAATGTAAACTACCCTACATATAACTTTGATATTTTAGATGGCGTAAAATACGAAATTGATGTGACACAACCAGCAAAATATGATAAAGATGGAAAAGTAGTAAATCCAAATGCGAATCGTATTGTGAACGTATCATATGATGGGAAACCGATAGCTGATAATCAAGAGTTTATTGTTGCTACAAATAACTATCGTGGCAGCAGTCAAACATTCCCTGGTGTAAGTAAAGGTGAAGTTGTATATCAATCTCAAGATGAAACGCGTCAAATCATTACGAAATATATGAAAGAAACACCAGTTATTAACCCGGCAGCAGATCAAAACTGGACATTTAAGTCAATTGTTGCTGAAAAATTAAATACTACATTTGACTCTTCACCAAATGCGCAAAAGTACATTACAAAGGATGGGAAAATCTCTTATGTTGGTCCATCTGAAAATGAGTTTGCGAAATATGCAATTGATTTAACGAAAAAGAACGATGGAGACAAACCAACCACGCCACCAACGACAGGTGAAGGGAATGATGGAGACAAACCAACCACACCGCCAACACCAGGTGAGGAGAACAACGGTGGTAACCCAACAACACCAGGCGGAGAAAACAATGGAGATCCCCAAACAAATCCTGACAATGGAAATAAAGATACGAAAGAACCTACAAATGTAAGTGAAGATAAAGAAACAAACGAAGTAGATCGTGATTTACCAAAAACGGGAGCGAGTGTCTTCTCTACAATTGGAGCGGGACTTGCGTTTGTTGGAGCAGGCGTGTTTATGTTATTTAGACGAAAAAAAGTAAACAGGTAATATCACAAATAGAGGAATAAAGAAAAAAGGGGGTTACTGATAGCGGTAACCCCTTTTTCTTTATACTTCATTTAAGAAACTGTAACAGGCTTTTCTTTCTGCCAGGAAAGACCAAATCCTGTAAATCCAACGATGATTGTAACAATCGGACAAGCTAAGCAGAAGATTGAGTATGGAACGTAATCAAATGTTGGAACACTTAGTACATTTGCTAAGAAGACACCACTTACACCCCACGGAACAAGAGGGTTAATAACTGTGCCCGCATCCTCTAATACTCGTGATAAGTTACGACGCTTTAAACCGACTTCATCGTATTTTTTAGCAAATGCTTGTCCTGTTAAAACGATAGATAAGTATTGCTCACCAAGCAAGAAGTTAACGCCAATTGCTGTTGAAGCAGTAGAAATAATTAAACGTGTACTTGTCTTAACAAAATTAGCAATAATGTTCATAAGCTGAGTAATAATGCCCATTCCTTGTAGTAACCCACCCATAGAAAGAGCAAGAAAAATAAGTGCAATTGACATAAGCATACTTTGTAATCCGCCGCGTGATAATAAGCTATCAATATCTTTTATACCCGTCTTAGCAACATAGCCATCTTGCATAATTTTCATTAAATCAGTAAGTGATGTACTTGGCTTGAAAATAAAGAGGATGATAATTCCAGCTACAATTCCAGCAAGTAAAGTTGGAACAGCTGGTACTTTTTTAAATGCGCATAAGAATAGTAATAGAATTGGAATAAGTGTGACAATTGAAATGATTGTATTCTTTTCTAATGCATTTGTAAAAGTAGAGAAATCAACATCTCCTGAAGACCCGCTTCCTAAAATGAAGAAAGCAATAAAGGCAATAATGAAAGCAGGAATTGTTGTCCAAAGCATGTTACGAATATGTTCAAATAGATCCACCCCTGTTACAGCAGGAGCTAAGTTTGTTGTATCAGATAAAGGAGACATCTTATCTCCAAAGAAAGCTCCAGAAACAATTGCACCGGCAATAAGTGCTGGATCGTATCCAAGAGCAGTTCCCATTCCCATAAAGGCAAGCCCTACTGTTGCTGCTGTTGTAAAGGCGCTGCCGATACTTGTTCCGACAATTGCACAAACAACAAAGACTGTCGGGATGAAAATCTTTGGTGATACAAGCCCGAATCCGTATACCATTAATGTTGGAATTGTCCCAGCAGCGATCCAAACGCTAATTAATACACCGACAAGTAAGAAAATGAAAATGGATGGAATACCAGCTGAAATACTACTTATCATTCCTTTTTCCATAGTAGACCAAGAGATTTTTTTAATAAAGCCAAATGCTAATAATACAATAATGCCAAATAAAATTGGAATGTGTGGTGATGTTCCTAATTGAATAACGCTAAAGCCAATACAGAAAAAGATGAAAAATGTTAAAAGAATAGATTCGATTTTTGAAACCATTGTTTGCCCCTCCTAATAATCTAAAATAGTTCTTTTTTATATAAAATTCGCCAATATTGTATATTTCCTTCTAAAATTTAGAATTTTGCGACAAATTACCGGTAATTGTTTAGCATCATAAAAAAACGTCCCTGCATATAAATATGCAGGGACGAAAAGAATCGCGGTACCACCCTAGCTTGTGAAATGAACGTAGCACAAAATAAAGGGTCGTATAATATGCACCAACAGAAAATAAAAAACGCCCCTGCAGTATATGCAGGGACGAAAAAAATCGCGGTACCACCCTAAATTGTGAAACAGTTTCATTTCACCACTCTGTAGAAATAACGGTCCATAACCGTCTTTCACTACTCCAAACGTTTCGTAAAAGAAGCTCCAGGGGGTAATTCATAATTCGCTCTGTACTGGTTCGCACCGACCACCAGCTCTCTGAAATCAGGAAACGAAATACTACTAAATCCTATCATCGCCGATTCATATGATGTTAGTTAAATTTTTATCATATATTTATCTAATATGTCAATACATATATTTATTATTTTTTTCAAGAAAATAACGAGAGAATGTTTTTTTAAGTTCTTATTTGTGCGTTATAATGAAAATAGAAAGGAGGGGAATGAATGAAGAAAAAATTATTTCTTTTGACAACCTTACTTGTTCTTGGTGGAGGTGCTGGAATTTATACAGTATTTGCGGCATCACCAGATCAACCGAAATTAAAGGTTGAGCAAAAAGTAGAAACAAAGGAATTAGAGAAAGTCAAAGAAGAAAAGAATAGAGAGAAAACAGCTGCTAAATTAGGTGTTTCTCTTGAAGGAAAAACAGAAAAAGAAATTCAAAAAGAGTTAAATACAGCAAGGTTTGAAAAGCGTCATGAGCTGCTTATAGAACATGCAAAACAACTTGGAATTGATACTGATGGGAAAAAAGACGAAGAGATTATTTTGGAAATCGGAAAGATTCAGCATGGAAAATAAAACGACTTATCTTATGATAAGTCGTTCTTTTTTAAGAACATTTACCTTTTAAAATAATTGACAGTATTTTAATTTTAATGTTAACTATATTTATATAAAAGTTAACATTAGGGGTGACAATTGTGACTGTTAGTAGCAATACAAGTAAAAGAACAACCTATACATATGAAGAGTTGGCTGAGAAAAATAAAGCATACGTATGGCATCCATTTACGCAAATGAAGGACTATTTAGCGGAAGATCCAGTTATTATTGAGCGAGGAGAAGGCCGTAAATTATATGACGTAAATGGAAATGGTTATTGGGATGGCGTTTCATCCATTTGGCTTAATGTTCATGGGCATCATGTTCCTGAATTAGATAATGCAATTCGTGAACAATTAAATAAAGTCGCGCATTCTACTATGCTAGGACTTGCCAATGTGCCATCGATTTTACTTGCAGAAAAGATCATTGAAGTTGTTCCGGAAGGTTTGAAAAAAGTATTCTATTCAGATTCTGGTTCTACAGCTGTTGAAATTGCAATTAAGATGGCTTTTCAATATTGGCAGCATAAAGGAAAATCTAAAAAACAAAAGTTTATTACATTAAAAGAAGCGTATCACGGAGATACAATTGGAGCTGTTTCAGTAGGAGCAATTGACTTGTTTCACCAAGTGTACAGTTCGCTCTTATTTGACGCGATAAAAATGCCATATCCATATACATATCGTTCTCCTTATGGGGATGACAAAGAACAAATTGTTCAAAAACATTTGGAAGAAATGGAAGAGTTGTTAAAAGAAAAACATGATGAGGTTGCAGCGATTATTGTAGAGCCGTTAATGCAAGGTGCAGGCGGTATGATTACAATGCCGAAAGGATATTTAAAAGGTCTTCGAGATCTTTGTACAACATATAATGTTTTATTTATTACAGATGAGGTGGCGACGGGGTTTGGTCGTACTGGAAAAATGTTTGCTTGTGAACATGAAAATGTTACACCGGATATTTTAACAGCTGGAAAAGGCTTAACCGGTGGGTATTTACCGTTGGCTATTACTGTGACAACAGATGAAATTTATGATGCTTTTTTAGGTAGCTATGAAGAGCAGAAAACATTTTTCCATGGTCATAGTTATACCGGCAATCCATTAGGTTGCGCAGTTGCAATTGCTAATTTAGAACTTTATGAAAAAACAAATCTAGTAAAAGATGTTGCATACAAAGCAGAATATGTAGGGAAACAATTGGAAGCACTTTATGAATACAAACGTGTTGGAGATATTCGTCAGTGTGGATTGATGGTAGGAATTGAACTTGTAAAAAATAAAGAAACGAAAGAGCCGTTTGAGTGGACGGAGCGAGTAGGCGTGGAAGTGTGTAAGCGATCAAGAGAACTAGGAATGATTTTACGCCCACTTGGTAACACTATTGTATTTATGCCACCGTTAGCATCTCAGATAGATGAGATTGATGAAATGCTGAACATCTTATATCAAGCAATTGCAGATGTTACGGAGGGAGAATAATGAGCGGCTTTTTTATAACTGCAACGGATACGGAAGTTGGAAAAACAGTTGTTACAGGTGCATTAGCAGGAGTGCTTAGAAATCGTGGATATAACATAGGGGTATATAAACCATTGCAAAGTGGTCATATCGATTCGAACCCAGAAGGTGATGCAGCTAGATTGAAGGTTGCATCAGGAGTAATAACAGAGACGAATAGAATTTGTCCTTATTCTATTGAAGAACCTCTTGCGCCAAGACTGGCAATGCAGCGGGCAGGAAGAAATGTGACACTAGCACAAATTACCGCTCATTATAATGAGTTAATGACAGAGTTTGATAGTTTGTTTGTAGAAGGTGCAGGTGGTCTTGCTGTTCCGTATACGGAAGATGCGTTAGTGGTTGATTTTGCAAAGGAATTAAAACTACCACTTATTATTGTCGCGCGTCCGGCGTTAGGTACTGTGAATCATACCGTTTTAACGATTTCGTATGCGAAAGCCCATGGTTTAACAGTTGCGGGTGTTATTTTATCCGGCTGTAAGGAATGTGAGAAGGAACGTGTGCAAGAGAATAAAGAAATGATTGAGGAGTTAAGTGGTATTCCGGTTTTGGGTTTACTACCAGAGCTTCAAGAAGGGTTTACGCGTGAAGAATTATTGAGAGCAGCAGAAGAGAATATTACGATTTCAAATTTAGAGGAGTTCGTCAAACATGGATCAAACGTGGAATCTACACTTTCACTCTAGTTTAAATCGTTTGAAAGAGAAATCACAATATCGACATGTAGTTATGACTGAGCAAGCTGAAGAACCATGGCTTATTAGGAATGGAAAACGTATGTTGAATTTAGCTTCGAATAACTATCTAGGCTTGGCGGGAGATAGACGATTAAAAGAAGCGTCTATTGTAGCGACAAAGGAATATGGAGTAGGAGCGACAGCATCACGACTTGTTGTAGGAAATTATGCACTATATGAAGAGGTCGAACAGAGTGTTTGTGATTGGAAAGAAACTGAAAAAGCAATCATTGTGAACAGTGGATATTCAGCAAATGTCGGGGCAATCTCTTCTTTAGTTGGGCGTCACGACATTGTTTTTAGCGATAAGTTAAATCATGCCAGCATTGTTGATGGGATTATGCTTAGCGGTGCAGAACATAAAAGATATCGACATAATAATTTGGAACATCTGGAAAAATTATTACAAATGACACCTGTCGCAAAGCGAAAGTTAATCGTAACAGACACGGTTTTCAGCATGGATGGAGATGTTGCTCATCTAAAAGAGTTGATTATGCTGAAAGAAAAATACGGAGCGTTATTGATGGTGGATGAAGCACATGCAGGTGGAATATATGGAAGGCATGGTGCTGGTTTAGCGCATGTAGAGCAGGGACTTTCTGAAGGAATCGACATTCATATGGGAACGTTTAGTAAAGCGCTAGGATGTTATGGTGCTTATTTAGCGGGCGATGCACCTTGCATTGATTATATGAAAAATACGATGAGGAGTTTCATTTTTACAACAGCATTACCGCCAGGGACACTTGGCGCAATGAAATGTGCAATTGAAATTGTGAAGAAAGATGAGGGAAGACGGCAGCGGCTCTTAGAAAATGGAGCTTATTTCCGCAATGCTTTAGAAGAAGTTGGTTTCAATATTGGTGATAGTTCAACACATATAGTACCAATTATTGTGGCGTCGAATGAAGCTACGCTACATTTTAGTGAAAAACTGCAGGAGGCAGGAATTGCTGCAATTGCTATCAGGCCACCAACTGTTCCATATAATAGTTCGCGAATTCGATTCGCAGTTACATCTGAACATACAAAAGCTGACTTACAATGGGCTATTGAGCAAATCATTCGAATTGGTAAAGAAGAGGGGGGAATGAGATGAAACAGCCCGAGCTTATTTTCATTCCTGGATGGGGGATGGAAAAACAAGTATGGGATCCATTACTTCCATATTTTCAGGAATATTCTGTCTGGCATGTTGAATGGCGTGGTGTAAAAGAACTTAGTGAGTTTGCAGAACGAGTAGCAGAAGCTGCAAGAGGGCAGGATGTGATTTTGATTGGRTGGTCACTTGGTGCATTAGCTGCCCTTCGAGCATGTGATAGAGTGCGGGTAAAAGGGTTGATTTTAATAGGTGGTACAGCAAAATTTACAGTGGATGAAAATTACGAGAGTGGATGGAAACTTCCTTTTGTAGAGCGGATGAAAAGAAGTTTAGTGAAGCGAAAGGACGACACATTGGAGCGTTTCTATAAAAGTATGTTTACAAAACAAGAGATAAAAGATAGTGAACAATTTGAAGACATTGCAGAGCGTTTTCAAGGTGATTCCATTGAATCTTTACAGCTGGGACTTGATTATTTAATAGAGATGGATATGAGAAGTCAGTTAAAGTATGTAAAGATGCCGGTATTGCTTCTTCATGGAGAACAGGATGCGATATGTCCACTATCTGCTGCTCGCTATATACAAGAAAATACGAATGGGGCGCTTAAAGTAATAAATGGAGCTGGGCATGCACTTTGTGTAACAGATTCCGAATATTGCGCAAATGAAATCATCCAGTTTGTAGAGGTGATACAAAATGATCAACAAAACGTTATTACAAAAACGATTTAATGGGGCAGCTGTATCCTATGATCAATATGCAAGTGTACAAAAAAAGATGGCGCAACAATTACTTTCTATAATGAAAAGACACTATCACAAGATGTCGTCCATCCGTATTTTAGAACTCGGATGTGGCACAGGCTATTTGACTGAGCAATTAGCTGTTTCCTTTCCAAATGCAGCAATTACTGCAATTGATTTTGCTGAAAGTATGATTGCTGTTGCGAAAACGAGAAATCACGTGGAATCTGTGACATTTCGGTGTGAAGATATTGAATATCTTACATTAAGTGAGTCATTTGATGTCATTATTTCAAGTGCAACATTTCAATGGCTAAACGATTTGCAAACAACGGTGAAACGTTTATATCATCATCATTTATTTGAGGATGGCTTGTTGTTATTTTCAACATTTGGAGAGCAAACATTTCAAGAACTTCATACGGCATTTCAAAGTGCTAAAGAAGAAAGGAATATGCAAAATGATGCATCTGTTGGACAATATTTTTTAACGAGAGAACAGCTGCAAGATGTATGTGAAAGTGTAACAGGAGATGTACATGTTTCTGAAACATGTTACATAGAGAAGTTTGCTGCAGTTCGTGAGTTTCTGCAATCGATTCGGAAAGTAGGCGCGACGAATAGCAATGCGGAATCTTACTGTCAAAGCCCTTCTATCTTTCGAACTATGCTCCGCATATACGAAAAAGATTTCACGGAAGAAGGGGAAATTGTAGCAACGTACCATGCTTTATTTGCGTATATTGAAAAAGAGGGGAAGAGAAGAAATGAAACAAGTACAAACAAAAGTAGATTGGAAGCAAATTGCATCTGAAGTAGTAGAGGGCAGAAGTATAACGAAAGAAGAAGCGATAGCTATTTTAGAAGCAGATGATACAGAAGTATTAGACATTATGAATGCAGCTTATATCATACGTCATCATCATTTTGGTAAAAAAGTAAAATTAAATATGATTATTAATACGAAATCTGGATTATGCCCAGAAGATTGTGGGTATTGCTCACAGTCTATCGTTTCAGAGGCACCAATCGATAAGTATGCATGGTTAACACAGGAAAAAATTATTGAAGGTGCACACGAAGCAATTCGCCGTAAAGCGGGTACATACTGTATTGTTGCATCTGGTCGTCGTCCAACTGATAAAGAAGTAAATCATGTTATCGGTGCAGTGAAAGAAATCCGTGAAACAACGGATTTAAAAATTTGCTGCTGCTTAGGTTTTTTAAATGAGGATCAAGCAGGACGCTTAGCAGAAGCAGGTGTTCACCGTTATAACCATAACTTAAATACACATGCAAACAATTATGATAGCATTTGCTCAACACATACGTATGATGATCGTGTAGATACAGTAGAAAAAGCAAAGCAAGTGGGTATTTCCCCATGTTCTGGTGCGATTTTTGGAATGGGGGAAACGAAAGAGCAGCGCGTTGAAATTGCGCTTGAATTACACCGTATAGATGCGGATTCTATTCCATGTAACTTCCTTGTTGCTGTAAAAGGAACACCGCTTGAAGGACAGAAAGAATTAACACCAGTAGAATGTTTAAAAGTACTAGCGATGATGCGATTTGTCAATCCATCAAAAGAAATTCGAATTTCCGGTGGCCGCGAAATTAATTTGCGCTCTGTGCAGCCGCTTGGCTTATTCGCAGCGAATTCAATCTTTGTTGGTGATTATTTAACAACAGAGGGGCAAGAGCCAACAGCAGATTGGAATATGATTGAAGATTTAGGGTTTGAGATTGAGGAATGTGCGCTGTGAAAATGAGGGGGAAAGCTCCTTTGTAGATTAGAATAATCGAATAAAGTTTATACAAAACAGCCATTTTTTCATGCAAGTTTTGAACGATGTTACTTAATTAAGCGATGGATAAAAATTGATTGTAGCTTTATGAATGTAGTCTTTCGTGAAATTTTATTGTAAATAAAATGTAATAAAGTACCTTCAAGCCTTCGGATAAGCGGATTTTAGTGAAAAAAATTAATTGTGTGGACGAATTTTCCATCCTGTAATTGTACATAGTAAAGGTGTAATTTATCTCGGGTTGGAGGATTTCACATGCACAAATATATATTAGCTATTATGACTTTTCTTATTTTATTAAAGGCAATAAGTACTGACCCTGTTAAGGCAGCTGGAAATCCGGAACAGAAAGAAATGCAGCAAAGAATCGAACAGCATTTTCGAACAAAAGCTGAGCATTTTGGTATTGAAACTGAAGGGAAAGATCTAAAAGAAGTAAGAAAAGAGCTACATATTGTAGAGGAAGAAAAGAAGCGAGAAAATGTCTGGAAAACAGCTCAAAATCTTCGTATTAAGACAGAAGGAAAAACGATGGCTGAATTGATAAAAGATGTGCGGAAAAAAGTGGAAAAATAAATAGAAGAAAAAAGAGGCGAAAGCCTCTTTTTTTATGCCCATTGTTTTGATAAATGAGCCATTTCAATAGCAGCAACTGCGGATTCATATCCTTTGTTGCCAGCTTTTGTGCCAGCACGTTCAATTGCTTGTTCAATTGTTTCAGTCGTTAATACGCCGAAAATAACTGGAATGTCTGTTTGTAATGATAAAGAGGCAACACCTTTTGCAACTTCATTACAAACATAATCATAATGAGTTGTAGCACCGCGAATGACTGTACCTAGTGTAATGACAGCATCGTATTTGCCGCTGTTTGCCATTTTCTTTGCAATTAATGGGATTTCAAATGCGCCTGGAACCCATGCAACATCAATATCATTTTCTTGTACACCATGTCGTTTTAAACCGTCTAGTGCACCGCCTAGTAGTTTGCTCGTAATAAATTCATTGAAACGTCCAACAACAATCCCTACTTTTAATCCTGTACCAACTAAATGACCTTCGAATACCATAATATATCTCTCCTTTAATTATAATTAATAGATTATAAGTTTAATAGGTGACCTAATTTTTCTACCTTTGTTTGTAAATATGTTTTGTTTTCTTCTTTTGTTGGCATTTGCAATGGTACGCGTTCGACAACTTCTAAATCATAACCTTGCAAACCTGCGATTTTTCTTGGATTATTCGTTAATAAACGCAATTGCTGTAACCCTAGATCTTTTAAGATTTGGGCACCAATGCCGTAATCGCGAAGATCGGCAGGAAATCCTAGTTTTTCATTTGCCTCAACAGTATCTAATCCTTCTTCTTGTAATTTGTATGCACGGAGCTTATTCAGCAAGCCAATCCCGCGGCCTTCTTGGCGCATATAAAGAAGAACACCTTTTCCTTCTCGTTCAATTTGAGAAAGAGCAGCATGAAGCTGTGGACCACAGTCACAGCGGCATGAACCGAAAACATCGCCAGTTAAACATTCAGAATGCACACGAACGAGAACAGGTTCACCAGTAGAAATGTCTCCTTTTACGAGAGCGATATGTTCTTTCTGATCCAGTGAGTTGGAATAACCGATTGCATGAAATGTACCGAAATCTGTCGGTAATGTAATTTCAATCTCCCTTGTTACAAGTGTTTCATGATGGCGGCGATAGGCGATTAAATCTTCAATTGTAATCATTTTTATATTAAATTGTTTTGCAACTTGTACTAAATCAGGAACACGTGCCATCGTGCCGTCTTCTTTTATAATTTCACAAATAACTCCAGCTGGTTCTGCGCCACATAATTTTGCTAAATCAACAGCTGCCTCTGTATGCCCAGCGCGGCGCAGGACTCCACCTTCTTTGGCGATTAAAGGAAAGATATGACCCGGACGATTAAAATCTGTTCCTTTTGAATCCGGATTTAATAATTCGCGCACAGTCGTTGCACGTTCGTAAGCACTAATACCTGTTGTTGTAGAAATATGGTCAACGCTTACTGTAAACGCAGTATGATGAGAATCTGTATTATGAGAAACCATAGGCTCTAACTGTAAGCGTTCCGCATATTGTTCTGTAATCGGTACACAGACAAGGCCACGGCCATGTGTAATCATAAAATTAATTGTTTCTGGTGTAATGTTCTCTGCTAAAGCGATGAAATCTCCTTCGTTTTCACGGCTTTCATCATCACATACGATGACGACTTTTCCTTGTTTTAAATCTTCTAGTGCTTCTTCAATACGATGAAACATTGTGCTTCCTCCTTATAGAAATCCGTTTTCTTGTAAAAAGCTTTCTGTAACTGAAGTGCTTCGCTTTGTTGGCTTTGAAATAAAACGTTCGATATATTTTCCAATCATGTCACATTCAATATTCACAATATCCCCCGCCGCTTTTTTACCAATGATGGATTCGCTTACTGTATGTGGAATGAGCGAGATTGTAATGGAAGATTCATCTATATCAAATATTGTTAAACTTGTGCCATCAACAGCAATGGACCCTTTTTGTAAACAATAACGGAGTAAATCATCTGGAATTCCAATTTTGTAATATATAGCATTGTAGTGCTGTTTTTTATTTAAAATGGTTCCAATTCCATCGATATGCCCTGTGACGAAATGTCCACCAAAGCGTCCGTTTGCAGCCATTGCTCGTTCTAAATTTACTTTAGAACTGGTGCCGAGCATACGTAGTGATGTCGCTCGCACCGTTTCAGGCATCGCATCAACAGTAAAAGAAGACGCTGTAAAAGAAGTGACGGTTAAACAGATCCCATTTACAGCAATACTGTCTCCTAGTTTTACGTCTGACAAGATTGTGTTTGCTGCAATTGTTAGCTTCATCGCTTCTCCGCTTTGCCTGATATTCGAAACAGTTCCAAGTTCTTCTACAATTCCTGTAAACATGCAGGCACCTCATTTCGCACACTAGCAACGATTTTTATATCATCACCAATTTGTTTCATCTCTTGAATTTGCAAGGAAATTGCATCTTGCAATTTTATAAAGCCGGTGCCACCAAACATAGTTGGAGCATCTTTTCCGCCGATTAATTTTGGACTTATATAGGTCACAATTTCATTGAAACACTTTGTTTCTAAAAAGCTCGCGTGTACCGATTGTCCACCTTCAACAAAGAGTGAAAGGATTTGTTTCTGACCGAGAAGGAGGAGAAGGTCGCGTATTTCAATTTGGCTCGTCTTCATTTGAAGTACAGATACCGCCTGAGATTCGTAGCCCGCTATTTTTTCTTTATTTACATCTTTTCCAACAATAATCCATGTTGGTGCCATCTCGTCTGTAATGACACGAGAGGATAGCGGAGTTCGTAAATGTGTATCTAAAATAATACGAATCGGATGCTTGCCGCCGTTTGGAAGGCGTGTTGTTAAAGATGGATTATCAGCTATGACAGTATTCACTCCGATAAGGATGGCATCGTGCGTATGACGATATTGATGGACATCTGTGCGAGCAACTTCACCTGTAATCCATTTGCTTTCCCCGGTAGTAGTTGCTATTTTTCCATCTAAACTCATCGCTGTTTTTATTGTTACAAACGGCAGTTTCGTTTTCATATAGTGGAAAAAGTACCGGTTTAATGCGGTGGCTTCTTCTTCGAGAACACCAGTAGTTACGCTAATACCAGCTTTTTGCAAACGTTTTGCACCGTTACCTGAAACGAGCGGATTGCAATCAAGTGTGGCAATTACAACACGTTTCACCTTTTTTTCAATAAGTAGATCGCAGCACGGTGGAGTTTTCCCAAAGTGACTACACGGCTCTAACGTTACATATACAGTGGAGCCGTTTGCTTTATCACCGGCTATGCGAAGAGCGTGAACTTCAGCGTGTTCTTCGCCTGCGCGCAGATGAGCTCCCATTCCAACGATGTTTCCATCTTTTACAACAACAGCACCGACCATTGGATTTGGACTTGTTTGACCTGCAGTATTTTGTGCTAATTGCAAGGCAATCCTCATATATTCTTGGTCTGTCATTCTTTTCACCTCTCCTAAGAAAAATCAAAAAATCCCAAGGATAATAGTATCCTTGGGGTTTGGGAGACGTGATTTCTAGAAATATAGTTCGAATACGARAGTATAGGAAAGAARCCTAACGATRAYTGATATTTTTGCACGAGAAAAAAGCCTAGCAAACTATCAATTTTTTATACGCTAGTCGTATCTTTTTATTTCAGCATAGAAAAATAGGTATATGAAATAAAACATATACAGTGATTCAAAACGAATCAGTAAAAATGTGTACGCCAAAATAAAAGTGTATTCGCTATATAAGCACTAGAAAACATATCCTTCTCCCATCCAGACTATACTGTCGGCCCTAGATTTTCACTAGATCCACCGTTTCCGAGTTGGAAACGGGTCACGGACTTAGAAGTGTGCACTTCATCACCGCCGGTTGGGAATTTCACCCGACCCCGAAGGATGCTGTTTGCTCACATTATAGCACAAAAAAGAAAAAAGGATAGTAAAAAATATTTGAATGTGAAGAATTGTATGAAAATGAAGGGTGAAATAAACTTTGTTATACTAGTATGGGAAAGACTTCAATACATACATAAATGAGGTGGAAATATGAAATATATTGCAGTAGGAATCGGTGGTATTGTTGGAGCTTTAGCACGGTACGAATTAGGACAATGGGTTGGTATTCATTCAGTCGATTCTTTTCCGCTGGCAACATGGTCAGCGAATATGATTGGTAGTTTTTTATTGGCATTTTTAACGATGTATTTGTTTCGTATGAAACATGTTTCACAAGTGATAATGAGTAGCATTGGAACAGGAATGATTGGTTCTTTTACCACTTTTTCAACATTTAACGTAGAGACGTTGAAATTCATGCAGCATGAAGCGTTTCTTATGGCATTTTATTATGTGAGTACAAGTGTAGTTGGAGGATTGCTCTTTTCTTTATTTGGGTTTTATCTTGGAAATGCATTATATGAAAAAAGCATGAAGAAAGAAGCATGAAGAAAGAAGGAGCACTATGAATATTTTGCTTGTAGGAATCGGTGGTTTTTTCGGAGCAATTGCTAGATTTTCTATTAGTAATGCAATGAAAGAAAAGTACGGAAGCTTGTTTCCATATGGAACACTATTTGTAAATATATTAGGCTCATTTTTACTAGGTTTATTGTATGGAGCCGAGGTGAGTAGTACATGGCTATTATTATGCGGAACAGGATTTATGGGAGCATTTACTACTTTTTCAACATTTAAGCTTGAAATTGTTCAATTGATACATAAGCGAGAAGGACAAAAGGCTGTATTGTATTTAATAATGAGTTATATGCTAGGCATTTTTTCGGCATTTTTAGGTTTTTATATAGGGCATATATAAGAAGCGCGCGCAAGTCATTGCGCGTGCTTCTTATATCATTATTCTCCCTTTGGTGCTCGAACAACAGATTCAAATTTTCCTTTATGCGAAGCGTCGCAATAAGGCATATTTTTTGATAAGCCACAGCGACATAAAGAAAATGCAGGTTTTGCCGGGAAAGCATTCCCTTGTGAGTCGATTAATTCCACATCCCCTGTAATGCGAAATGAACCATTATCATTTACTTTAATTTGAACTTTTACCAACGTTATTCCCCTCCTCTCAAACGCTTATGTTCATCATATAATTGTAGGAAGCACTTGACAATAAGAAAACAGTTCTTTGTGTGTAGGGGCAGAGAATGTTATAATAACGTTTATAACTGAAATACAGTAAGGTGACGAAACATGAATAAACAATTACGTACATTACAAATTATTGCAAATGAGCGCACTTGGGCATCATTTTTAAATGATAATCATCCATATAGCTTACTTCATTGGTCGATTGCAGGTGTGGGACAAGAAGCAAAAGATGTGTGGCTTTTGCAAGATGAGGTAACATTTCAAACGACAGAATTTCAAACGCTTGATGAAGCGGTAAAATGGATTTCTGAAAATATGGAACAAGTTACAGATGTTTTAGCGCAGTAACATGAAAAAACAGGCTTATGCAAGCCTGTTTTTTGTTTCTTTTACATATGTTTCTAAGAATTGATCAACGGCATCCTCATACTCTTGTTTATTTTCGTTATAAGAGCAAGCGTGTGCACCGTGTTCTGCAATAAAGAGCTGTTTATTATTTTCTTTTGCTTCATAAAGGGCTTTTGTCATATCACATAAAATATAGTCATCGTCTTTACTATGAATAAAAAGGACTGGATTATTTATGTTTTTTACACAATCGATAGGAGAAACTTCACGTATTGTATAACCGTCTCGTACTTTTAAAACGGCATTTGCCAATGGTAGTAGTGGCCATTTTGGTAAATGAAACTCGACTTTTAAGCGATGGTGTAATTGTTCGTAGAAGTCAGAAAATGGACAATCTGCAATGTAAAAATCAGCACCGTCTTCCACCATACCTGCGTATTGTAGCAATGTCGCTGCTCCCATTGATTCTCCATGAACACCAAGTATAATATTTGTACCAAAACGGTCTTTGAGCCAGTCAACTACCGTCTTTAAATCATATTTTTCGTAATAGCCATAACTTGTCGTTTTACCACCTGTTTTACCATGGCGACGATGATCATAAATAAATACATTGTAGCCTCTGTTTAAAAATAAATTTGCATATTTGACAGAGTTTATTTTATTTACGGTTACACCGTGGCAAAAAATCATAAATTTATTAGAATTGCCTGCAGAAATGTAGTAGCCGTGAAGATCGTATTTAAATTGAGACGGGATACAAACCTCTTCTTTTGGAATGGCGTTAAAATTCTCTAAGCGAAAGTGTTTTTTTGTTTCACGTTCTAAAATTTCTTCCTCTGTTTTTTTCTTTAAATACATTACTTTATTGGTAAAGAAAATACCGATACCAATTAATGCTCCTATTATGGTTAGCAATGCTGTGAAAAAACGTTTCATATCTTACCTCATCCTCCAAATATCTCTGCATATGATACACTTATATTGTATCATAATGATGTAAAAAGGGGAGAGAGTGGGACATGATTCGAATACAAAAAATCACAGTGGAAATGAGAGAAACAATTGCACTTTTTATGCATGAAAATTGGGGAAGCACGTTGATGGTTTCACGTGAAAGAGCACATCAGTTAGATCAATTGCCTGGTTTTATTGCAATTGAAGATAACAGAATAATAGGAATTATTACATATGAAATAAAAGAAAATGATTGTGAGATTGTTTCTTTAGATAGCTTTAAGAAGAACAAGGGAATTGGAACTAAGCTTGTAGAGTACGTAATTGATATTGCAAAAAAACAATGTTGTAAAAATGTGTGGCTTATTACAACAAACGATAATACAAACGCACTTCGTTTTTATCAGAAACGTGGTTTTGTGATGACGAATTTATATATTGATGCGGTCAAGGAAGCGAGGAAGATAAAGCGAGAAATTMCGCTTATTGGCTATGATAACATCGCGATTTTACATGAAATTCAACTAGAAAAAATGAATTTATAAAATCCATCTTTATATATGTTGAAGATGGAAAATGGAAGAAGTATTTTGTGTAACAATTTTCAGAAATATAAAATAATATTCTTGACGAATGCCCTACTTTGTTTTAGGTTTAAATTGTAAGCTATTACCATATTAAGGGGTGACGATGTGGCAACCATACGTGATGTTGCAAAATTGGCCGGTGTTTCAGTCGCAACCGTTTCACGAGTCATTAATGAAAAAGGGTATGTTCATGAGGATACAGTAAAACAAGTAAAACAAGCAATTGAAGAACTACAGTATAAACCAAATGCTGTAGCGAAGGCATTATTTAAAAAATCTTCGACAATGATTGCTATATTAGTATCAAATTTAGAAGATCCATCCTATATAACATTACTTCGTTCAGTAGAAGAGACTGCATATAAAGAAGGATATCAAATTGTTATTTGTAATACAGAAAATAAAATAGGATATATAGATATATTAATGCAAAATAATATTGCTGGCGTTATTATGACGAAAGATGTATTTGAGCATGTGAAGCAACTTTCCCTTCCATTTGTTGTACTTGAGGGCGGAACAGAGGCAGCATCTATTTCTACATATTATGAAAGTGCTAGAAAGGCCGTTACTGTATTGAAAGAAAAAGGTTGTCATTTTCTTGCTTATATTGGGGACAAGATAGAAGACGAAGCAATGGAAGGGCACACTGCTGGTTTTTTAGATGCTGTTTGGGATGAAGGAATTGCTTATCGAGAAGAAAAAATAAAGGGACAAGATGAGGAAAGTCAAATTGCTGAATTATTACGGAAGCAACCTTATATAGATGGTATAGTAGCTGCTAGCGATGCGATTGCAATTGCTACAATTCGCGCGGCGAATGCTCTTGATCTCCATATACCGAATCATTTACAAGTCATTGGTTTTAAGGGAAGTTTACAAGGTGAATGGGTTACACCATCTTTGACAACAATTGGAAATTCTTTTGAAAAGCAAGGAGTATTAGCTGTACAAAGATTGGTAGGGAAAATGAAAAAGGAACAAGTAAAACTTGAGGAAGTGAAGCAAGAGTTTATATTAATCGAACGAGAATCTACAAAGTAAAAGGTGCGTCTAGTAAACGCACCTTTTTTATAATGTTATAGCAGCAATAAAGCCGAATATAAGTAACGGAATATTGTAGTGAAGAAAAGTTGGGACACACGTATCCCATATATGATGATGCCTGCCATCAGCATTTAAACCTGAGGTAGGTCCTAGTGTACTATCAGATGCTGGAGAACCAGCATCACCTAATGCACCAGCTGTACCGATAATAGCGATGGTTGCCATCGGGCTAAACCCAAGTTGGATACATAGCGGGACGAAGATGGTTGTTAAAATCGGAATGGTAGAAAAGGAAGAACCGATTCCCATCGTAACGAGCAGACCGATAACAAGCATAAGAAAGGCAGCGAGCGGTTTGTTGTTTCCAATTAAATTGACGCTTGTCTGAACAAGTGATTCAACATGCCCTGTTTTCCGAAGAACTGCTCCGAATCCAGCGGCAGAAATCATGACGAAACCGATAAATGACATCATTCGCATACCACTTGTTAAAATAGCATCAGCTTCTTTTAAAGGAAGGCTACCACTAACGGATAATACAATGATTCCAGCTAGTGCGCCAAAAATCATGGATTCTGTTGCTAGCTGCACACTTAGTGTTGCGATAATAGACAATAACCCAAAGGAAATGCTTCTTTTTGTATAAGGAGCGGCTTCATCAGATGCGGCATGAATAGGTTCGGTGTGATAAGTACGCGGTTTACGATATGTAATGAAAACAGCGATACATAGGCCGATAATCATTCCTATTGCTGGAATTGTCATTGCTTTTGGGATGAGCGCTACATCAAATGTAAGTCCGCTTTGCTGTGCATTTGTTTGTAGTACATCGTGATAAATTTTTCCAAATCCAGCTGGAACCCACATGTAAGGAGTGATTAATCCGAATGTAATAATACATGTAACAAGCCGGCGGTCCACTTTCAGTTCATTTAGTACTTTTAAAAGCGCTGGAATTAGAATAGGGATAAAAGCAATATGAACCGGAATAACATTTTGTGAAAAACAAGCCATTGCCAAAATAATAAATAAAATGAGTATTTTTGAATATGTTTGCTTTTGTGTGTCTTTTTCGTTACCAACTAAGTTCAGTGCAGTATGAATCATAGCGTCGGGCAGACCTGTTTTGGAAAGAGAAATAGCAAAACCTCCGAGCATGGCGTAACTTAAAGCGATTGGAGCACTGTTTCCAAGACCCGTAGTAAAAGTATGGATTGTTTCTGAAATTCCAAGTCCACCAATTAGTCCACCTGTTAAGGCACCGATGATAATAGCGACAATGACTTGGACACGTAATAAACTAAGCAGTAGCATCACTGCTACTGCGATGAGTACAGCGTTCATAATAAATGTAATCTCCCTGATCTTTTTCTGTTTGTGCAGCTTATTCTGGATAGAAATACTTACTAACTTGAGTAAAGTTGCGACATGTAATTATAAAATGTTTTCTGTGAAATGTAAAAGGTATAACGATTACTAGTGTGGAAAAGATAGCTCTTGTTTAATAGAGCATAAAGACTTTGCAAACAGTTTAGGTTCTTCTAAATTTGGTGAATGAGCAGAGTTTGGGAACCAAATCATTTTTTTGATGGGTGCTTGAATTGTATCGCAATATTGTTGAACGAGTGCATAAGGTGTTTGATAGTCGAAACGACCAGAACAAAAATAAACAGGTACGGAAAGTTTTGAGATTGAAGAAAAGAAATCTACTGTCAGCATTTCTTCCCATAATGCCCCAGATTTCATATTTCCTGCGAGAAATCTCACCCAATCTAGCGATGTATATTCTGAAGAAAATATCCCTTTACGAATGAAAGAAAACGAAGTCCCGTTTTGAACTGCTCCTCCAAATGTACCGAGCCACTTCCTTTGAATGATAAGACGCCGCATATCTAGAAAAGGAGGTTTTCCTAGTTTTGTTAGAGAGGTCAATGCCCGCTCGTGTCCATGTTTTTTTGCAGAATGAATTAAATGCTGATAGAGCAATTCTTCGTTTTGCTTCATATGCACAATCTGACCGATGCCAATGTAGGCTTCGATGTATTCTGGATATTGATTTGCGATTTGTAGACCGATAATACTTCCCCAAGAATGTCCAGCGAGAAATAGTTTTTGTTTTTTGAAGCGAGAAAGAAGATATTTTATTACTTCAAGTGCATCTAAAACAAATTGTTCAATTGTGAAAGGTGCTTTTATATCCCGCCAAGAAAAGGATTTTCCAGCTCCGCGTTGATCCCAATTGACAACAATAAAGTGCTTTTCTAAGTCTTCTTGAAAATGGCGAATGAACCCAATTTGCGCCATACCAGGACCGCCATGACAGCATAATAAAATAGGCTGATTTACGTCTTGACCACGAATGAGTAGAGATTGCTGATGATTGTTAATCGTCACGCTTTCTATCGTAGCGACGCTATTTGGAGTTGGATTCTTAAATTCGTTGTAAAACTGTGGAGTGTGGCTACGAAACAGCATATAAAAAACCTCCTTTTCTCTAATGGTATGTATCGCAAGGGTGTACGATTTTGCATATACTATTAAGAAATTATTGTATCATAACATGCCGACTGTATTTCAACTATGAGAGCTCAGGGAGAGGGGGAAGGAAGTGACGGTTGGAGAAATTATAGATTGCTTAAACAAACGTGAACCACTTGCTATTATTGCGAAACGCCTCGACATGAGCCCATATGCATTGTCGAAAAAGTTAAGAGTGCTTGGATATGAATATGATGGTGAACAGCAGAAACGAATATTCATTGGAGAGGGAGAAGAGCCCCGCCATTTATATCTTCAAGAAGCTACTGCGCTTCAATATGTAAAAACAGATTATCAGGTTTTGATTTATGAACAATTGCAAAAAATTTATGAATTACTGCGAAAACGAGAGGAACTTATTATCCCCAAAATAGTCAAAAGTAATGAGAAGAAAAAACGTACTTTTTCTATATGTACGGAAATTTTAGAGAAACTAGACGTTGTATCGGATGCAACAGGTATTCATAAATCTAGAATTGTAGAAGAAGCGTTGATAGAATTTTTGCGGAAATATGAAGAAGCTGATGAAATGTATCAGGATAAATGAAAGAAAGGATACTATGTTCAATGTAAGAGCATGTATCCTCTGTATTTTTATCTAGCTATTTGTGGATAGTTAGAGTTTTTAGTGAAAGTAAAGGAGTTAGGTGGGGATGAGAAAATCTTCATGGATTAGGCATTTGCTTTGTATAAAACAATTATTATTTTTTAGCTTTTAAAAAATAATATAGGAACCAAACGGCGTGATTTTGTTCATCTGCTGCTGTTCTACGAAATGTCTCTTTAATATATTGATCTGTAGTATCATCTGCAATTTTTAAGTAAAAATCGACTGTTCGTTGCTCATCTTGTAGCGCGTATTCTAATCCATTCACATAAGAATCTGGACATTGTTCAATAATTTTTGGCTGAGGTTGTTTACCGGTTAAATGAATATAAATTTGTACAAATTGCTGGAAATGTTTTATTTCGTCTTGTCGGATTTCGAGTATTTGATTGCGTTCATTATCTTGTGGAGCTAAATTAGCTAATTTAGCATAGCAATTTATTGCACTATACTCTCCGTTAATTGCATTTTCAATGTCATGAATTAGCTTGTCGTTTTGTCTGTATATCAAATTGTAATCATTTGAATAAGAATACATACGTTCGCCTCCCAGTTTCTGCTCATATATCCTACGAGAAATCAATATACTGAGTGCATATCCTTTAAAAGGTTATTTAGGGGAAAGTGAATTTTTATTGCATGTCCTTTCTCCATAGAGATCAATAAAAAGCCCTGTATTCTAATGGAATACAGGGTTCTTATCATAAAGATTAATTTTTGGAAAATCATAATTTAATAATATAGTTTCTCTCTTTTTTATAAATTTATTTAAAAGAAAAGTTAATTAACTTTTTGAATTCTCCCATCAATAATAGGTTGAATCGGTTCTTTTACTTGTTTTACATAATCCACTAACGCTTCGAAATCAGTTGGTCCTGTTTCGGCATCTTTTCCATTTTTAAAGGATACAAATCCATCACCGCCTGAAGCTAGAAAGGCATTTGCAACGACGCTGTAAGTTTTAGAGGCAACTAACTCTTCTCCGTTTGTTAAGTGGATATTTGTAACTTTTTCACCATTTGGTTTATTCGCATCCCAAGTGTACTGAATACCTGAAATTTGAAGCATTCTTGTTATGTCTTTTTGCCATTGTTGATTTAAAATATCTCGAATGTCTTGACCAGTTAAATTAACTTTTATCAATTGATTCCCAAATGGTTGAATGCCATATAATTCTCCCCATGTAATATCGCCAGCATCTAGATCATTGCGAATACCACCAGGATTCATGAGGGCAATTTGAGTATTCATGGTCGAGCGCTGAACATCAGCAATTAAATTTCCAAGAGTGGATTCACCCGCGGCATTTTGTTTACGATCCATTGGAGCGGTAGATTTTCCAACAACCTGATTTACAAGAGGAGCAATTTTTTCTTGATACTGATCCATTTTCTTTTTCACTTGTTGGTCAGGTTTTATTCCTTCATGGTAGGTTGTAACAACTTCTGCTTTTTTCTCAATAATATCTTTTGTTTTACGATCAATTTTTACATCGACATCAGTGAAAGCCATTCCATAAGAATTTGCTTGTACGACAAGTTTGTTATTAACGGTTCCATTTACATAAGTGTGACTATGACCGCCGAAAATGACATCGACTTCTGGATCAGTCTCATTTGCTAAGCGAACGATATCGCCATTTGTTACGCCGTTATCATCCGTTGTACCTCCATTATGTGCAAGAACAACGATCGATTTAACACCTAGTTTTTTCAGTTGTTTTACGGATGTGTTAATTGCTTCAACTTCATCTGTAATTTGTACATTTTTTAGCATAGTAGGCATAACAACGTTAGGAACATCAGTTGTTACAACCCCGATAAAGCCGACAGGAACTCCTTGTACCATTTTTACAGTAAATGGTGGTAGAAATAAGCGTCCAGTTGATTTATTGTAGAAATTTGCAGCAACATAAGGGAAGTTTGCTCCTTTAAAATTCCCTGTTTTTTCGTGATACCCACCGTAAATAAGGCGATTCATTTCGTTAATACCTTCGTCAAATTCATGATTTCCAATAGTTCCAACATCAAAACCTAGATCATTTAAAAATTCAATTGTAGGTTCATCTTGCAATAATGCAGAAACTGGAGAACTTGCTCCGACAATATCGCCAGCATGAACCATAAGTGTATTTGGGTTTTGTTTTTCACGATCACGTAAATAAGCAGCTAAGTATTCAGCTCCCCCTGCTTCTTTGTTGTTAATTTTCTTTACAGTGTCTAATTGACCGTGAAGGTCGTTAATACCAAGCATTTGTACGTCTATGTAGCGATTTTGTTCTGCTGGTACTTGAGATGGAGGTGCAGCAAATACACTTGAAAAAGTAATTGTACTTAATACTAAAGCTGCAGGAATGACTTTTTTCCACATGAGTTTTCTCTCCCTTTTTTATAATCTGACATCATACGACATAATTTTAATAGATTAAGAGAGTTATTGCTATAAAAATTCTTTTTATTATAAAAATTAATAAATTTTTATTTTGCTCTTTACATCTTTACAAAATAAAAATAATAGGGAAATCGAAAGTGAATGGTCTTTTTTATTGTCGAGAGTAAGGTATTTCCCCTATAATGGAGAAAAAAGTAAAAGGTGAGCAGTATGAAGAAAAAGAAACAGAGACAAATGCAAAGACAAACGCAAATGAATCAGCCAGAGAAGAAGGATTCCATTACACTTGGTGATCAATTGAATGAATCGTTAATGAATCAATTGAAAAGTAAGAAGAAAGAATTACAAGTAAGAGCGGAGCAAAAAGAACTAGAAGAACAAGAAAGAAAGCGTAAAGAGAAAAAGGAACGTGAAAAGAATAAATCGTTTGAAGAACTGTTAAGTGAAAGTAATCTCACTTGGAAAGACTTTAAATAATATAAAAAATCATCAGTGCAATTGTCCTGATGATTTTTTAACGATTTGATAAGAAAAGGAGAATTGGGATGAGAAAGATTGTAGTCGTTCCTTATGAAAACCATTGGGGTGAGAAATTTCAAATAGAATCACAGAGGTTAAAAGCAGCGATGCCAGAACATGTGAAATTACATCACATTGGTAGCACATCAGTACCGGGACTCGCAGCAAAGCCAATTGTTGATATGATTATGGAAGTAGAGAACATTGAGAGCGTAGATCATTGGAATGAATGTTTTCAACAACTTGGCTACATTGTAAAAGGTGAGAATGGTATCCCGGGTCGTCGCTTTTTTATTCATGGAACAGAAGGAAAACGATCGTATCATTTACATGTTTTCGAAACAGGAAATCCGGAAATTACACGTCATTTAGCATTTCGCGATTATATGATGGCACACTGTGAAGAGGCAGAGGTATATGCGGCATTGAAAAAAGATTTAGCAGAAAAGTTTACATATGATGGAGATCAATATACAGAAGGAAAGAATGACTTCGTGCATAATATTGATGAGAAAGCACTTGAGTGGAGAAAAAATAACGGAAGCGAGTAAGCTTGCGTTATTTTTTGTAAGGGGAGAGAAGAGATGAGAAAGATTATGATTATTGGTTCTGGGGGAGCTGGAAAATCAACTTTTGCACGGCGATTAGGGGAGATACTACAACTTCCAGTATCTCATCTTGATGCACTCTATTGGAAAAAAGATTGGGTGCTAGCAAGTCGCGAAGAACAAATACAGGTACAAAAAGAATTAGTAACGCAGGAAGCTTGGATTATCGATGGAAACTATGGATTTACAATGGATATACGATTAGAGGCAGCTGATACCATTATCTTTATTGATTTACCAAGAATACAATGTTTATATCGCGTAATAAAAAGAAGGATACAATATCATAATAAAACGCGCCCTGATATGGGAGAAGGGTGTGAAGAACAATTAGATTTTGAGTTCTTGAAGTGGGTATGGACGTATCCAAAAGTGAAACGACCTGCTATTTTGGGGAAAATACAAGCTGTATCTGCTGAGAAAAATATTGTTATTTTCAAATCTTCAGCTGAAATAGAGGAGTTTTTACAAAAGCTATAAGATAACAGTCTTATTTAATAAAATTATTATGTTAACTGTATATATTTTTTGACTTTTTTCAAGAATCTTGTTCAAATAAAGTGACGGTTATAAAATTTAGCGGCACCCTGTCTATAGAATTCGCAGGAGAGAAGAAGGAGGAACAGCCTATCATGTATATTCCAACAACTACACTTCATAATGGCGTGAAAATGCCGATGCTTGGTTTAGGTGTATATAAAGCAAAAGAGGGAGAAGAGGTAAAGCAAGCGGTAAAAACAGCTTTAGAAGTTGGATATCGCTCTATTGATACAGCGACTGTATATGAAAATGAAAGCGGTGTCGGAGAAGCGGTTCGTGAATCAGGGATCGCACGTGAAGAATTGTTTATTACGACAAAAGTATGGAATGACGATCAAGGCTATGAAGCAACACTTCAAGCATTTGACAAAAGTTTGAAGGAATTACAAATGGATTATGTGGATTTATATTTGATTCACTGGCCAATAAGAGGGAAATACATAGATACATATCGTGCTCTTGAGAAATTATATGAAGAAGGAAAAGCACGTGCAATTGGTGTTTCAAATTTTCATCAGCACCATTTAGAACAGTTGTTGCCAAATTGTAATGTGAAGCCGATGGTGAACCAAGTAGAGCTCCATCCGATGCTTGCACAGTTTGAATTACGGGATTTTTGTCAAAATGAACAAATTCAAATGGAAGCATGGAGCCCGTTAATGAGAGGCGGCGAAGTATTTCAGCATCCGATTATTCAAGAAAGTGCTAAAAAGTATGAAAAAACGCCTGCTCAAATTATTTTACGCTGGGATATTCAAAGTGGCATTGTAACAATCCCTAAATCTGTTACACCATCGCGTATTCAAGAGAACTTTACTATTTTTGATTTTTCATTAACAGAAGAAGAAATCAAACAAATTGATACGCTTGATCGCAATTTACATGTTGGAACAAATCCTGATAAATACGATACGATGTAAAAAAATGCTACCGATTACGGTAGCATTTTTTATCGGTGTAATGTGTATGTATCGCATTTAACAGCTGCTTGAATTTGTTTATATTCTTCAGTTGTTAATGGAGATTGATTGTTAGCTTGTACATTTTCTTGTAGTTGCTGGATGGAGCTAGCGCCAGGAATAACAGCTGCCACAATCGGGTCATGTAAACAATATTGAAGAGCTGTCTCAGTTAACGAACGTTCCTTTGTAATTTCTTTTACAGTAGTTAATGTTTTTATTAACTCATCATAAGAATAAGAAAGATAATCTTTTTCTTTTACTTTTTCTATCTTTCTTTCATTGTTATCAGTTAACAATCCTTTCGCAAGTGGTCCTCGTGCAATGATGCTAATTTGATGTTCCTGAAGTAGTGGAAACCATTCTTCAGGCTGGCGATTTAAAAGACTATATTCCATCAATACACTAACGATATTAGAACGTTTTGCATATTCACGAATGACATTTGGACGGATAGAAGAAATTCCGTAATGACGAATCACACCTTCTTGTTTTAATTCTTCAAATGCTTCGATTGTTTCATCGATAGGATCTTCGATTGTCCCGCCGTGAAGTTGATATAAATCAATATAATCCGTTTGCAGGCGGCGTAAACTTTCTTTTACCTCTGCTTTTATATAAGCTTTAGAAGGGTCCCAAGACCAGCCGTTTTTCTCCTCGACCCAGCGGTTTCCTACTTTCGTTGTAAGAACAATTTGATCGCGTTTTCCCTCAAGAGCTTTTCCAACAAATTCTTCATTTAATCCATAATTGTATAAGTCTGCTGTATCAAAAAAATTAATTCCTAAATCCATTGCTTCATGGATGATGCGAATCGCTTCATGTTCATTGGTGCCAAGGGACATACAAC
>NZ_JBFTMC010000031.1:0-36757 GCF_056396765.1 Bacillus sp. 05T22 | reverse complement strand
ACTTAACTGCAAATGACTTTTCTTCTAACCCAATCATAGCTTTTTCTTCAGAAAATAAAGCTCGTTTTATTAATCCAAAAAACACTGATGTTCCTCGTCTAGATAAATTCTTCTTTGAAAATAATGTTTTCTATAATGAACAGCCATTTTGTGAAATAATTAGTGCAGAATTTTATGAGCTTGATTTCTCACCATGTGATAATGATCATGATAAACATCATGGAGAATCATGTGGTAAACATCATGAAAAAACATTTGACCACTTACGTGAAAAAATCGTTCTTGATCTTACTTTGAAAGTATTACAAACTCAACAAGTAAGAATTGGAGGAACTGGACAATCTAGCTGCTAATTAAGAATTCTCATTAATATTCTTAAATCAAGTCAGTTATTTTGCAACATTTCATGCACTAAAAAAAGAAGAATCCCATATTCTTTTTGGGATTCTTCTTTCTTATTTAAAGATTGCTCACACAAATGATCTGCACATCAATTCATCTTTGATATACAGATCATTTGTATGATAATTTTTATAAATAATTGCTAAATAGTGAACTTACATAAATGCTTTTAAAAGTTCTTGAACAAATGGAAGTGCTCCACCTACAAATTTTAAAACTGTCATTGCGATTGCCATGTTATTTCCTCCTCTTTTTTCGTATTAAGGTATGATAATTTTTATAAATAATTGCGGAATAATGAACTTACATTACTGCTTTTAAAAGTTCTCCTACTAATGGAAGTACTCCACCTAAAAATGATAAAACTGCCATTGCGATTGCCATATTATTTCCTCCTCTTTTTTGAGTATTAAGATGTGGTAAATCTTTATACTCTTATTATAGTAAGCGCTTACATTTATATCAATATATATTTATATGCAATATTACATATAGAGGGCAACGAAATATCACATTTTCGCATTAAGACATGTATTGGAAATTAATTGTTCCCTAAAACAAAAAAATGAACTGAATTCTCATAGACAACTGTAGTGAGATAAAATTTTTGTTTTGGGGTACTCCAAAATATTAGGTTGATGGGCATGGTATTTTAAAATCTTAGCTTGATGGGTATGCGGCAGAACCCCTACAAGAAAAGAATCATCCTTAACGAATTGAATAGTAGGTAGTAGGATACTGTACATACCCCTTACACGGTTTATAGGATGTGACTTAAAAATGAGCCGATAGTTTGTTACATATAACTTTCCGCCAATCGCTTCGTGTTTTCTAAAAGGACTATATTTAATTTTTTTCATACCAAAGTCTTTAAAATCAATAATTGCATTCGCTTTCCGCTCCATAACAACTCTTTCCCCTTTAAACAAATCCTGTTGTTCTAACTGCATCACTATCCCCTCCCTTTCAAAATTTACATTTTTCTACACAATTTGATTATACCCATATTTTTCTAATTAGAGAGTATGAATTTTAAGCTGAACAACAGAATCAAACAAAAAATTTCATATAATTAAAATGAACGAAACAAAGTGAAACAGAATAAAGAGAAAGGTGACTTTTCGTTCAAAATTGAATGAAAAGTCACCTTTCTTGTTTTGTATTCAGTGGCCTCCTTTAATAGGAGTCTTTTTTTATATTGAAAATTCAAACAATCATTATTACAATTGTCTCTCTGCTTCAATTTCCAGAGATTCTTCATGCCACCAAAGTGCTTCTTCTGGGTCTTGCTTCGCTATTTCGTGTGCTTCTTTTTTCGTTTCTACAGTCGGGTACGAACCTTTCAATGCACGACCTGACGTTGTTATAAATAGTAGGCTAAATACAATTAAGCCGATTAAGCTGACACCAGTTAAATAAAATGCGGGTGCAAGTGCATTTCCAGTAGCATGAACGAAATATGAACATACGAGCGGTGTTGTTCCACCAAATATGGATACGGAGATATTAAATGATATCGAGAGTGCACGATAACGTACATCTGTGAAAAAGAGAGATGGTAATAAGGAAGGCAATGTTCCTTCATAAAAACTAAGGAAGAAACCTAAAATAAAGATACCTATAAAAATAGCCACAATATGTCCATTACCGATTAGTAAAAAGGCAGGAATTGAACATAATGTCAAACCCAGTAATCCGAATTGTACTACACGTTTATTACCAACTTTATCGCTTAATTTCCCGAAATAAAGCGCCAGTGGAATCATGAGTGCCATCGTAATTGAAATAATGATTAAACCAGTCGTTTCTTTGATTTTTAATACTTGTGTTAGATAAGAAGGAATATAAGAAAGGATCATATAGTTTGTAATATTAAAGAAGGCAACAATTACTGTGCTTAAAAGAAAGTCTTTTTTATGATATTTCAAAATATCAATAAACGGAATTTGTTCATCTTCTTCAGAGTCTCTCTGCGCTTTTTCCATCTCTTGGAATATAGGAGATTCATCTAAATGACGGCGTAAATATAAACCGACCAAACCAATTGGCGCAGCAATTAAGAACGGGATACGCCATCCCCAGCTAAGCATTTGTTCATCTGTTAACACTACCGTCAAAACGGTAACGATTACCGAAGCGGCGATGTAACCAGAAAGCGTCCCAATTTCAAGACCACTACCGAGTATACCACGCTTCTTATCGGGGGAAGATTCAGCGATATACACCATCGCTCCTGAATATTCGCCTCCTGTGGAAAATCCTTGAACCATACGAGCAACTAATAATAAAATCGGTGCCCAAATTCCAATTTGTTCGTAGGTTGGTAGTAGCGCAATAAATAATGTGGAAAGTGCCATTAAAATAATAGTTGTACTTAACACAATCTTTCGGCCATATTTATCACCAATTCTACCGAAGAAAATACCACCAATCGGCCTAACTAGAAAGGCGGCAGCAAATGTACCAAATGTAAGTACAAGTTGGAGACCACTATTGTGGACACCAGAGAAGAATAATTKACTTAAAATAACCGCTAAATACGCATATAAGCCAAAGTCGAACCATTCCATTGCATTCCCAATACCAGTGGCAACAACAGCTTTCCTAGCTTGTTTAGGATTAACAATATTAACATCTTGAGGTCCAAAATCTAAATCGTTTTTTTGTTGCATATAATAAAAACAGCTCCTTATTTCATTTAAAATCATTAAGCACACTTTCTCTTATAGAATAAATTCAATACGAAGCACTTAAGGAAAAGCACCCTCTCCTTACCTGTTATTATTGTTTCATAAAATTAATTCCCTGTCTAACGACATGGATTGCAGGTTAATGAATAAAGCGCTTTCATAGAGGGATTTACACCTCATAAATATTTCGAAAATATCCGTATACCTCATATTTCATACAGAAATATTGAGTATCCTTCTCCTATACCATTTATTTTCCAAATATATCGCTTGTTTCTCAACATATATCCGTAATTCAACAAATTTTGTTATTTACAAAAAAAAAATAAAAAGCTACTTCAAAAAGTAGCTTTCGACAAGGAAATTCGGTCCACAATCACATCCGGCACTTTACTTACAATCTCCTCCCCAATCTTCAAACTAGCCGTTGCCGCTGGAGACGGAGCATTACAAATATGCATAGAGTTTATGCCCGGGATAATACAGAAGTCATCTACCATGTTTCCATTGGATAGAATGGCCTGTGCTCTTACGCCGGCATGAGTCGGAACGATGTCTTTTTCTGTAAGTTCTGGTATTAGGTGCTGCAAGCTTTTGAGAAAGGATTGTTTGCTGAAAGAACGAATCATTTCCTTCATGCCTTCTTTCATGTTTGGCATTGCCATTTTCCAAAAGCCGGCGTATGTCATTGTTTCCATGAAGTCTTTTATGTCAAAGTCTTTTTTTGTGTAGCCTTCGCGTTTGAAACTTAGTACTGCATTTGGCCCTGCATGTACGTCCCCATTTATCATTCGTGTGAAATGAACGCCTAAGAACGGAAAGTCTGGGTTTGGAACAGGATAAATTAAGTGTTTTACAAGATGGCGCTTTTCTGGAACGAGTTCGTAATATTCGCCTCGGAACGGGACGATTTTCATGTCTGTTAGTATTCCTGTTTTTTTGGCGATTCGGTCGCTATGTAATCCGGCGCAGTTAATGAGAAATCTTGCTTCAAAGACGCCTTTGTTTGTTTCGATTGTAACGAAGTCTTTTTTCTCAAAGATATGTTCTGCTTTTGTGCCTAAGTGTACTTCTCCTCCGCTTTCTTCAATAAAACGTGCAAATGTATGACTGACTCCTTTATAATCGGCGATGCCGCAGGAAGGAACGCGAATAGCTCCTAATCCTTTTACATGAGGCTCGATTTCCGCTAGTTCTCCTTGGTCGATTTTAGAAATGTTCAGCTCATTTTGTAGACCTCTTTCATACAAGTTATGTAAAAGAGGAAGTTCTTCTTGTTCTGTTGCGACAATCACCTTGCCGCACATGTCATAGGCGATGCCATTTTCTTTGCAGAACTCAACCATCGCTGCGTTTCCCTCTTTCGCAAATTTCGCTTTATAGCTGCCCGGTTTATAGTAAATGCCGGAATGAATGACACCGCTATTATGTCCTGTTTGGTGATGCGCAAGTTCGTCCTCTTTTTCGATGACTGCGATTTTGGCATGAGGAAATTTTTTTGTTAACCCCATTCCTGTTGAAAGGCCAACAATTCCTCCGCCGATAATTAGAAAATCATACATATAAAACTTCCCCCTTATGTTTGTATCCCCTATATTAGGAAAGGCAGGCCTTATTGTAAGACCCGCCGCATCTATTATTTAGAAAAGCAACCACGCTGACGCATAAGCTCTCGATATAAATCTTTGTTTTCCTCAAAAGGAGCGCGCCCGTGCATCCAAAATAGATTGTTTAATAGAACTAAATCTCCAACTGGTAATTGTAATGCATGCGTTGCTGGAGAGTTCTCCACAGAGTGTGATAATTCCTTCAAATATGTTGCCTGTTCAATATTGTCTGGATAAGCGAATTGATCAATAAAGCAAATACACGGTGCATTGTTTACATCAAAAAATGTTTCACGGTAGACGATTTCCTGCGCATTTTTACTTGGAGGTGCTTTGTATGTGATTTTGACAGATGCGAGTGGATGCTTGCGAAATTTATCAAGCTCTTCCCAATCATCTAAATGAAGTAAACGTGATTCACCGCCTACTGCATTCTTCTCCTCAAATTTCATCATAAGGAGCCAATCTGTCGGTTCGTCAACAAATGTCCCGTCTGTATGAAGAGTAAATAATCGATATGCTTGGCGAAGGTAAGAATCACTGCCATCTGTATCTTTCACATTAAATCTCGCGTAGTACGTTCCTGTCATTGCATCAAAGTTGGGTGTACCAATTAAATGTGTTAATGCCGTTGCAAATTTCACATAGTCTCCTGCATCTATCGTTTCGCCTTGTACACCAATTGTAAACCCGCCCGTTTCCCGGTCGTGAATAATACCACGAACATTTTCCATAAACGATTCACCAAAGAATTTTTTCATTTGATCAGCAAGGATAAAGCGAGAATACGGAATATATTGTAAGGATTGCTCCGAATGTTCTTTTACCTCTACGAAAAATTGTTGAAACAATTGCTGATCTAACACAATATGATACAAGCGTTTATGTTCTGGATGAGGAACAATTTCATACCCCTCATATTTCTTTGCAAACTTCATCTTCATTTCTTGCTCTGTAATCACTGACATTTTATTTCCTCCTTTAGTTTAAATAAACGAAAAAGCCAGTCATACGCATCTACAATACAAATCGTAGAAAACGTACAACTGGCTTTAAATTACGAGTGTTCTTTAATCTCTTAAAGTACAGTAATAATAGACAGTTTTTTTATGAAAATATGTGCAAAACAGAAAATGAAGATCGGATATAGAGAAGGCTAATTTCTCGTATGGATCTTATCATTTTATAATTAAATGATAATTCAAAATATTTACACTGTCAATATGTTTTTATCAGTTATTTTATCGTTCGTGTACTGTGTAAAAATAATAAAGTCGTTGTTTAACTCTTATCCACCTAACACTTCATTATCCATAATACTTAATTTCAGCGTTTTCTTTCTTTGCTCGAATCGTAATTCTTCCAGTGAATTGTGGTGGATTTTCATAATCTTTTTCAACTTCATCAAACATGGCTTGTAAAATTGATTCCAACTCACCTAATGTAGTATCTTTTGATAAACCATTTACTCTTGCAATTTCAATACTTTTATAAGCACTATCAACATTTACTAGCTCTTCTTCACCGAATCCTTTAACTTCAAACTCTACTTTCATTTTCTCCATATCATTCCCTCCTTCTGAAAACTGCCCTTTAGTAGAAGCGCAATCCTACTTTTATTGTATATGAAGCGGTAAGAGCTAGCACTATATTTATTTATTATAATTCTTGTATTTTAAAAACCTTTCTTCTCCTTTGACATGTACTTTTCATTTTCTTTCTCCCGGCCACATGCTTTACACATGTTACAAGGTTTCACCACACCATTTTCCGTACATCTTCTTTTTTGTTTTCCACCTTGATTTAACTTTGACATTTTTTAACCTCCTCATGTTTTAAAAATAAAAAGCCAGCTATATTCCGCTCACCAAATAAGCAGAAATATAACTGGCTCTCGTTTATGAACGTTCTTTACAAAGTAAAGTGCGATACAGTGAAACTTTAATCAGTGGGGGATTTTTCATCCCCCACTGATTATTAGTTGAACCAATCGGGCTTTTACGGGCAGTTTGTTATAGATTTGTTTCTTCATATTCTTCTTGTGGCTTTTCGCCGTTTACATAGCTTGTATATTGGCGGTACAAATCTTTTAACGCGCTAATAATCGCATTTTGTGCTTTTCCTTGATAATGATACGAGATTTCTTGCGTGATCTCTTCAATGCCATCTTGTAAACTATGTCCTCTTAACATTTGAGCAATAAAGTCTCTCCCATGTTCAGTAGCAAGGGTACATGACGCTTCAATAATAACGTGATATTTGAGATCTGCCTCTATTGTAATTGTTAATGTTTCATAGACACTGCGTACAGCCATCCCTTTCGGAAGTCTTGAGTGTCCTGCCATGAAAAAAGTACCTTTACGCATGTTCATCCCCCATTATTATGTGTTTATTCTATAACTCATACTTGATCGATATATACTGTCTTCACTCGTGTATAAAATTCTGCAGCTGTTTTTCCTTGTTCACGCGGTCCATCGCTAGAATTTTTCATGCCGCCAAACGGAACTTGCGGCTCCGCTCCTGCTGTTTCTGAATTGACATGGACCATTCCAACTTCCATATCATCAATAAACTGCTGGGCTAGGCTGAGATTATTTGTACAAACAGATGCACTCAGTCCGTATTCTGTATCATTCGCTAAATGAATCGCTTCTTGATAATTGTTCACCTTAAACAAACAGATAACAGGACCGAAAATTTCTTCTTTCGCAATTCGTGCATCTTGCGGTACGTCTTCAAAAATAGTCGGTAGAACATAATATCCTCGTTTTAACTCATCTTCTTCTGGTGCGCTACCTCCGCAAAGTAAAGAAGCCTCTTTCTTTCCTACTTCAATCATCGCTAAAACAGAGTGCTGCTGGTTCTCGGATACGCATGGCCCCATAAACGTAGCATTTTCTAATGGATTTCCAACTTTAAGAGCCTTTGTACGTAACAGGAGCTCATTTCGAAATTCCTCATAAATGTCATCTTCAATAATTACTCTGCTTGTCGCTGTGCATTTTTGTCCTGTTGACATAAATGCACCTCTTATCACAATATCGACTGCTTTCTGGGTATCAGCATCCTTTAATACGACTAATGGGTTTTTTCCTCCCATTTCTAACTGCACCTTTTTCCCGCTTGCAATCGCGGTTTGCTGAATGGTTTTTCCGACGCTATTCGAACCAGTAAAGGATATCGCTTTTATATCAGGATTTTCTGTTAATTCCGTTCCAACGACTGAACCTTTGCCAAACACACAATTGATAACTCCAGCAGGAATTCCTGCCTCGTGAAAAGCATTCACAAGGTGATAGACTGATTTCGGCGTAATTTCAGCTGGCTTTATAACAACCGTATTTCCATAAATCAGCGCCGGAGCCATTTTCCATGCTGGAATCGCAATTGGGAAATTCCACGGTGTAATGAGTCCCACTGGCCCCACTGCGACGCGTTTGCTGTAGAGCATCGTTTTCGGATTTGCAGAAGGAATCATTTCTCCTACCGGCTGATTTGCTTCCCCCGCATAGTACTCCAGAATACTGATTGCTCGCTTCGTCTCCCCGATTCCTTCGGCAAGTGTCTTTCCTTCTTCACTCGTTAAATCTTGACCAATTTCTGCCACTCGTTCTTTTAAAATCGCTGCTGCTTTCCATAAATAACTTGCCCGCTCTTGAAACGATAGCCCTTGCCAATTTTGAAAAGCTTCTTTTGCAGATGCGATAGCTGCCTGTGTATCATCTGCTGAACTTAGTGGAAATTCCCCTAACACGTCTCCGTTATGCGGATTATAATTTTTCGAATATTGATTCGTAGATGGCTCTTTCCACTGGCCATTTATATAATTTAAAAACCTCATTACTCTGCCTCCATCATCGTTTCCTATTTTGATAGTTTCGCAATTGCCGTTTCAAGAATATGAAGCCCTTCTTCAAGCTGTTCATCTGTAATAACAAGCGGCGGTAAGAAACGAAGGACATTACCATAAATACCAGCGCTTATTGTGATTACACCTTTGTTATGTGTTTCTTGCATAATCGCTTTTACTTCTTCTGCTGCTGGTTCTTTCGTATTTCGGTCCTTTACAAGCTCGATCGCCGTCATCGCCCCAAGGCCTCTCACATCTCCAATACATTCGTATTTCTCCTTCCAGCTATGGAATACTTCCATCATCCGGCTTCCGATTACCTCAGCACGTTTTACTAACTGCTCTTCTTCAATTACATCTAAAACAGCAAGTGCAGCTGCGCAAGCAACCGGGCTTCCCGAAAAAGTGCCGCCAAGTTGTCCTGGCCCAGGCGCATCCATCAATTCCGCTCTTCCTGTTACTGCGCTAAGCGGCATACCTGCAGCAATTGATTTTGAAAATGTCATTAAATCAGGAGCAACGCCAAAATGATCCATTGCGAACAAACTTCCAGTACGAGCAAAACCCGTTTGAATTTCATCAGCAATCATGATAATTCCATATTTATCACAAAGGTTTCTGACGCCTTGTATAAACGTTGCACTTGGAACAATAAATCCACCCTCACCTTGAAGCGGTTCCAAAATAATGGCAGCGATATTATCACTTGCCACTTCCTCTAACATAAAACGTTCGAAATACGCTAAAATTCGCCCATCTACTTCTTCTTTCGTCATGCCGTCTTCCGCGCGGTAATAATACGGATAAGGCAGCTTGTATACATCTGATGCAAATGGACCAAATCCATGCTTATAAGGTTTTACTTTACTCGTAAGAGACATTGTCAGAAGTGTCCGCCCGTGATATGCACGTTCAAATGAAACAACGGCACTGCGCCCAGTCGCTTTCCTAGCGATTTTTACAGCATTCTCTACTGCTTCAGCCCCGCTATTTGCAAACATTGTTTTTTTCTTAAAATCTCCTGGCGTTAATTCATTCAATCTCTCAGCCAACTCAATATAGCTTTCATACGGCGCTACATGAAAACAACTATGAATAGAAGATGCCACCTGGCTTTGAATGGCTTGTACTACTTTCGGATGACAATGCCCGACATTTTGCATACCAATCCCGCCTGCAAAATCTATTAATTCATTGCCATCTACATCCGTAATGATTGCCCCTTTTGCCGACCCGACATATAACTGCGTAATATTATAAGGACCCTCAGGCACCGCATTGTTTCTTCTCTCATGTAGACTATCAGATTTTGTCGTTACAATATTTTGCTTTTCTTTTAACATGGAACATTCCCCTTTCTTACTCCTTCTCTAAACTAACTTTCGAATCTTGTATAATCGTAAAATCTTCTTTTATTGGCACTCGCTTATTTCTATCTCTTAGGAAATAGATTGCGATTACTACGGCAGTCGCTAACATCGTCATATAAAATTGCATACGCATATCCGCTATAAACGCTTGTGCAACAAATATCGTAATGATCATCGCAAGTGTTGCATATGTGAGATAAGGGAATAACCACATTTTCACCTTTAGTTTCCCTGGGTCTTCTCTTTCAGCTTTTCTTCTCAACCTGATATGAGAAACGGCAACGAACATATACATCAGCATCGTAACGCCGCCTGAGCTATTCGCTAAAAAAGCAAATAGTTTATCAGGAGATATAAACTTTAGCATGGCACAAATGAATGCGAATACGATACTTGCATAGATCGCCCAAACTGGTGTCCCTCTACTATTTAACTTGGAGAACATTAGAGGGGCATCTCCTTTTTTCGCAAGTGAAAATAACATACGAGAACTCGTGTATATTCCGGAATTCATAACCGAAAGGAGCGATAGAAATACAACCCCATTCATGATTTCCGCAGCTGCAGGGATTCCTGCCATCTGAAATAAACTTGCATAAGGCAATTTCAATAATTCTGCATTGTTCCACGGCATAAAAATGACCAAAATCGATACAGACCCTACAAAGAAAATCATAAGACGCCATACAACACTGTTAATCGCTCTTATTACATTCTTCTCTGGATTGTCAGACTCTCCGGCCGCAATCGCTGCTACTTCACTCCCCGATAAAGAGAAAGAAATAAACACAACGCTAAGTAGTACTGGCATAATTCCTTTTGGAAAAAAGCCCCCGTTTTCAGAGATGATTGAAAGATCCGGTCTATCTACATTAGGTACAAGTCCAAAAATCATAGAAACTCCTAAAACTAAAAATGCAAGAATCGCTACCACTTTAATAAGCGCTAACCAATATTCAAACTCCCCGTATAACTTCACTGAATAAACATTTGTCATTGTCATCATGATAATCACGAACAAACTCGCTAGCCATGTTGGTATGGAAGGAAACCAATTATTGATCATCACTCCTAACAATACCGCTTCGATTGCGATAATAATGAGCCAATTGAACCAGTATAACCAACCGATTGTGTACCCTGCCCAAGGTCCAATTGCCTTATGTGCATATGTTGAGAATGAACCACTATCAGGGTTTACCGCAGCCATCTCCCCGAGCATCCGCATCACAAGTACAACCATTAAAGCGCCAATGATATAGGACAAAATGGCCGCTGGACCGGTTGATTGAATAATTGTCCCACTTCCTACAAATAATCCGCCCCCGATCACCCCGCCAATTGAAATCATTGTGATATGCCTGGTTTTTAAGTCTTTTTGTAGTTCCTTTTTTTCTTTCACCAAAAAGATCACCAACCTATAAGTATTTATTTTCATAAATCCTTCTATTAGAGTGAATATACATAAGATCGAAACATCGCCCATGATTGATAACGATTTCTTAACATCATCTTCTAAATCGGTCTTCTAATAAGCATATGTAACGCTCACCCTTTTCCTATTTATAGGAAAAATAAAAAGAGCCAGAAAAACAATGTAAAGAATTACATTGGATTTTACTGTCTCTATCCTTATGGCTCGTCTTCCTGCTAAGGAAGTTCAAGTGGAAAGAAGCCAATCATCCTCGATTAAATTGAACGAAATCATATCCGGGCATGCAGAGAGGCTAATCACTGTCATCCGATAATAAACTAATAATAATACAAATAGACTGAATATTCAACATTTATTTTAAATTCAGTTATATTGTGTTAAAAACGAAATTTATAAATTCTAAAACATATACTGTTTAAAAGCAAAAAGGAAGTGATCTCCATGTATTTTGGAACAAAAGGATGGTACGTAGCGGAACTGAAAAAATTAGGAGTTCGTTATTTTGAAGGACGGAAGTTAGAGAGCTATCGGGGGCATGTTTTACGTAATTTATTAGCTGCAAAGCAAGAAGAACTCAAAGAAAAGTAATCTATTATGATTCATCGATAAGACGATATCGACTATTCTCTCAAATATATCGACCGTTTCTCACCATATTCGGAATGCGTTTGTCCCGTTTGGCAACAATCAAGCAGAGCGTGACTTGCGAATGGCCAAGGTAAAGGAAAATATCTCTGGTACCTTTCGAAACGAACAGGATAGCGTTGTATTTTGTCGCATTCGCAGTGTAATTTCTACGATTACAAAACAGAAACAATCCGTACAAGGCAACAAAAGAAGGCATGCCTCCTTTTGTTGCCTTCCTAGTAAACTATCTAACACTAGGCTAAGCAGTTACTACAAAGCTTAACAAGTAAATACCCTTAATCCTAGAATAGAAGATTTAACAATTCCTTTGAGTGATAAAGAAAAAAGTGATTGGCATATATACCAATCACTTTCCTTTATACATTACAAAAGACTTCCCCTATTCACAAACAAGAATTTCCCTAGAAAATGTCCCTTTTTTAGCTATACAGCGGTCTGTAATTTCAAATCCAGCTTCTTTAATCATGTGATCCATTGTCTCAATGGTTACAACAATTACTTTTTTCGCAAAACGACGCGCATGTGTAAGAATTGAGAATTGATCTTCTGGTGTCGCATGTGTAAATAAATTGTACGGCATATCGATAATTGCTACATCGTAATTAATTGTGACATCCGCAATCGGCCCTACCGTTACGTCTCCTTCAAATCCAAAATGCGCAATATTCTCTCTAGATCCAATTACAACAAGAGGATTTATATCCCGGCCCACGATGTCAATTCCCATGGACAGTGCCTCTACCAGTACCGTTCCTATACCACAACACGGGTCAATCGCCTTGACTCCATCAGGATTTGGCACAGCGATATTCGCAACAGCTCTCGCAACACGTGTGCTAAGTGACGTAGAATAGCTGCGTGGTTTTTTCACGTGATGATACCAAACAGCTTCACTTTCAACATATTCTCCAAAATACCAACGACCACCAAGAGGAACAATTCCAAATACACGCTCTGGATGATGCACGTCCGCTTCCCCTTCAATCTGCATGCCGATTTCTCTCTCAATTACACGCCGCTGTCCGTATTCTATTTTGTTCGATTCATTGAGATCATTAATTTTAACAAAAATAACTTTGAATGTAGCTCCTGCCAAATCAATTTGTTCTACTTGTTCTAAAATATTTGCCAAGTCGTCTCCTTCATACATCACTTCGATTCGTTCTTTCATAAACGGACTTCGGCTCGGCTCAATTTTGACCTTACTTTTCAAAATGTTAACATGAGACTCAACTCCAAAAAGAGAGCGCATCTCCATATAACATAAAGATCGTTCATCTTCGCGGAATGCATACGTATATATAAATGCCGGTGTTGTGCTGTGATTATTCAATCTGTTCGCATCCTTTATCATTTTAAATTGTTCTTCCCCATCATTCTCAGTAGTACCATATAACATGAAATATATGAAAAAGGGACGAATAAGCCGAGGCAACTTTGTCTCTTTTTATTAGTTCTTTTCATCGGATTCTTTACTTATTAAAGAATATTTTATTTCTAGGAATTAGCTCGTATTCCTAACTCCTTACAATCGCTCACATACTTTTTTAATAAAGTTAAATGATATCATATGATTCAAACAAAGTGAAACTTTAATCACACTCACCTATCCTCTTTGCTGAATTTCGAAGCGGGAGTCTTACTGCCCGCGAATAGCGGAATAAAAAAAGTATTTCTTTCTACTAGTCATACAGAGAGAAATACTTTTTTATTTTGGAGAATTGGTTACTGGACATCTATAGTAATAATTCTGGCGTTGCCTCTCTAGTTATTAGGATATCTTTTCTTAATATATACATACTAAACATACTATAGAAGGCACGTAGAAAGTGAGGGAGTCATGGCTAAATTTCTGAAACGGTTAAAATATAGAGGTAATCCTAAGTCATTTTCAATACAAGACAATACTCATTTTTCGAAAAAAAATATAGAGGCCTCCCTCTTAGACGCTGATTTATCGAAAAACATAGCTGATATTCAGAATGTATTTCGTCAAGCACCTGATTTAGTGATTCGTCGGTTTCAAATGACAGCAGATGGATTAGAAGCAGCTTTAGTGTATTTGTCTGGATTAACAGATAAACAATTGATTCAACATCACGTTCTAAATCCTTTAATGAATAGTGCTTTTGATACGAATACGGAACTTCCAATTACATTAGGACAGATTAAAATTATTAATACGTGCAGTCAGATTGAAAATGCTATTTTTGGAGGAGATAGTGTTTTATTAATCCACGGCCGAACAACAGCGCATCAATTGGATACGAAAGGATGGCCACAAAGAAATATTGAAGATGCTCATAACGAGATAGCTCTAAAAGGTGCGCATCAAGGATTCACAGAAACTGGAAGTCAAAATATCGCAATGATTCGAAGATATATTCCTCATCGCGAATTAATGATAAAAGAAATAATAATTGGTATACGAAGCAAAACGAGGATTTCTATTTTATATTTGGAAGATGTAGCTTCTGAAGATGTGCTGAAGGAATTAGAAACACGGATTCAAGATATTACGGTCGACGCTATTGAAAGTACTGGTGAACTTATCGAATTCATTGAAGATAACCCGTACTCACCGTTTCCACAATTTATGTTAACTGAAAGACCCGATGTGGCTGTATCTCATATTCTCCAGGGAAGATTTGTGATTGTTGTGGATCATTCCCCTAGTGTATTAATTGCCCCGACAAATTTTATATCTTTTTTTCAAGGAATTGATGATTACGGGACACGTTGGTTAGTTGCCTCATCTATTCGTATACTTCGTTTCGTCGCTTTTATGATTGCTCTATTTTTACCTGCGAGTTATGTTGCGTTTATTTCCTTTAATTTTGAAGTCATTCCTGTAGAGCTTTTTTTGTCTATTGCGGAATCAAGAACGCGTGTACCATTTTCTCCAGTTATGGAAGCACTGCTTATGGAAATGACATTGGAAGCGATGAGAGAAGGGGCTTTACGGCTGCCTACTCCGATCGGTCAGACAGTTGGAATTGTGGGCGGAATTATTATTGGACAGGCTGCTGTTCAGGCGGGAATTGTAAGCAACATTATGATTATCGTTGTTGCTATTACAGCCATCGCTTCTTTTATTATCCCTAATTATGATATGGGAGCGGCAGTCAGACTTTTACGCTTTCCAATGATGCTATCAGCTTCCTTATTTGGAATTGTAGGACTTGTTATCGGGTGGATGACATTAATTGCGCATCTCATCAGTCTTGAATCGCTAGGTACCCCTTACGGAACTCCGTTAGCACCGTTTCGCTTTGCAGATATGAAGGATGCTTTTGTACGCTTTCCTTTATGGGCGATAAGAAGTCGTTCTAAAGGTACGGGAGCCACTCAATCTATTCGACAAAGAAAAAACCATAATAAAAGGTGAAACTATGAAAAAATATGCCTATAATGACATCACTCTTATGCAGTATATTTTTTTAATCAATGGAATGCAGGTGGCCACTGGAGTTTTATCTCTCCCACGATTGCTTGCAGAAAAAGCTGGAACAGATGGATGGATAGCTATACTTATCGGCTGGGTATTCTCCACAATATCAGGTATTTTTATCGTGAAAACAGCTGCAAGATATCCCGAGGACACGCTTTACGACATTCTTATACGATTATTCGGAAAAATAGTAGGGAAAGCACTCGTTATTATTTACATGATATATTTTGCCTTTTATTCCGGTACTATTCTTGTGAACGCTATGCTTTATCTTAAGGGATGGCTTCTTCCGAAAACGCCTGACTATATCATTATCTTTTTGTTTTCGATTCCTACCTTTCTTGTTGTACGCAACGGCCTTCGTATTATAGGGCGGTACTCTGAACTTACTTTTTATATGATGCTTTGGATTCCGCTGTTTTTTTTGATACCGCTAAAAGATGGCGGAAGCCTGATGCCCTTCTTTCCGCTCTTAAAAGAAGGGTGGAAACCTGTATTAACAGCTGTACCGACCACTATTTTTGCTTATTTAGGGTTTGATATTGCGTTCTTTTTATATCCCTTTTTACAAAAAAAACAGTATGCAGTCCATGGAATGGTTATTGCAAACACTTTAACGATGTTATTTTATTTATTTGCTACTATTATTTGCTTTTCCTATTTTAGCCCCGATAGCATTACACAATTTAACCAACCGGTACTAAATTTACTTAAAGTAATTGAATTTCGTTTTTTAGAACGTTTTGACATGATTTTATTGGCTGTTTACTTAACCGTTGTTTCCACAGCCTGGATTCCTTGCATATACTGCGCTGTATTTTGTTCGAGCCAATTACTTGGGAAACAAGATCACAGCTCTCATGTCGTTGTTCTATTATTGCTCATTATCGGCTTCGCATTTTGGACTCGTCCTAGTTGGAATCAAGCCGAAACTTGGCAACAGGTAGTATCGAATGCTGGATTAGGATTGACGTATATATCACCTATCATTTTATGGATGTATAGCTGGGTATATGAGAAGTCTCGCTAGGGGGGGATACATTGAAAAGAAAAGTACTATGTTGTATTTTGTTATCGGTGTTCATGATGACTGGATGCTTTGATCAGACAAATGTTGAAGATGTTTCCCTTACCCTTATCCTTGGTATCGACTTAGATCGTAATAATAATTTATTGGTATATATATCAAGTCCTGTTTTTAATAAAGAAGCAAAAGTAAAAGAAGAAACTACTGGTGTGAAATCTGTTACAATTCGAAATTCTAGAGACAAATTTGATGCTACAGTTATGGCGCTAACCTCGGGAAGTAAAACACAGGTTATTTTAGTTGGAAAGCGGCTAATGAAACAAAAAAACTGGGAAAATTACCTCGATCCATTTTATCGAGACCCCAAAAATACAGTTACCACACGAGTTGTTGCTGTAGATGGACCTGTTTCGGACGTCATCTTTTATCACCCAAAAGATAAGCCCCGACTTCCTTTATATTTAACAAAACTAGTTGATACCGCCTATTTAAGAAATATCGCAGTAAAAACAACTCTTCAAAAATTACATGAACAAGTAGCAGACAAAGGGATTACAGCAAGTATTACTGAGATGAAAAAAAAGAATAAAATATGGGTGACAGGTACAGCTTTGTTGGATGAAAAAGGAAGGTATAAATTAACGCTAAAATCTGATGAAAACAAACTATTACGCATTTTGCAGCAAGAAACGAAAGGTGAGTTTCCATTTACAATTGCAATTAAACTAATGTCGGATAGCAAGGATAAAGATTGGATAAGCTTTAGTGCCCAAAATATTAAAGTAAAGACAAAGGTTAAGTATAATAATCATTTTATATTTAATATAGATGTAAAGATGAGAATCGGTATTACAGAACGACTTTTTTCGTTCAATACAAGAAAGGACGCAGCAAAATTACAAAAAGCTATTGAAACTAAGCTGGAAGCTGATTTCAAGCAATTAATAAAGAAAATACAAGCTACCAAAATCGATCCGATTGGGCTTGGGCTATATGCAAGAACTTACACGTATCCAGAATGGAAAAAAGTCCAAAATAGATGGAATAAGGCATTAGCAAAGGGCGATGTAAACGTCAAGGTAAATGTAGAAATTGGTGGGATGGGAACGATTAAGTAACATGAGCTCAACTAAGATTCGTACCAAAATTGCAAGCCCCTTCAATTTTAGAAAGGTTAATTTCTTTACTAGCTGTTTTTTCATAAAAAAACCTTCACATGTAGTATGTAAGAAGATTCCCTCATAAGTTATTTACAAATTGTAGGTGAGGAATATTTGATGCTTACTCCGACAACATTCGCCATACAAAAGAGGTTACCCGATACCAGGTAACCTCTTTTCGTTATTCTCCAATCAACTCCGACATTACATAAGCAAATACAAGCGCCTCCGTATGTGCAATCGAACTCTCATGTGTACGCTCAAATGCATGAGAAGAATCAATTCCCGCTCCAATTAGTGCGTGTTTCACATCAAATCCTGCGCAGATTGCTGCGGATGCATCTGATCCGTAGTATGGGTAAATATCTACTTTATATTCAATGTTGTTTGCTTTCGCAAGTTCAACTAAATGCTTGCGTAAACCGTAGTGGTATGGCCCGCTAGAATCTTTGGCACAAATCGATACTGTGTATTCATCTGATGCTTGACCATCTCCTAATGCTCCCATATCGACAGCTAAGTATTCTACTGTTTCTTCTGGGATGTTGGAATTACCACCATACCCGATTTCTTCATTATTAGAGATTAAGAAATGTGTTGTGTATGGCAATGTAATGTTTTCATCTTGTAATCTTTTAATTAATTTTAGTAGAATTGCCACGCTTACTTTGTCGTCTAGGTGACGTGATTTTATGTAGCCGCTCTCTGTAATTTGGACACGTGGGTCGAATGAGACAAAGTCCCCTACTTCGATTCCTAGTTCACGAACTTCATCTGCTGAAGATACGCGCTCATCGATACGAACTTCAATATTTTTTTCATCACGTTTTGCTTCACCCGCGTCTTTGTATACATGGACAGATGTTTGGTGCATTAAAATTGTACCCGTATATGTTTTTCCGCTCGCTGTTTCGATTTCGCAATATTCTCCTTCAACAGAGTTCCAGCGAAATCCGCCAATCATCGATAAGCGAAGGCGACCGTCAGATTTTATTTCTTTTACCATTGCACCTAAAGTATCAACGTGAGCAGTTAGTAAACGATGCTGCTCATCGTTCTTCCCTTTTAACGTTAAAATAAGAGCACCTTTATTGTTACGCTTCGTTTCTACATTCCACTCTTTTACGTGGTTTTCAATAAAGTTAATGATTTTTCCTGTATTTCCAGATGGGCTTGGAATGGAAACAAGCTGTTTAATTAATTCCATTGTTTCTTTTGCATGATGTGCCAATGCAGTCCCCTCCACTTTGTTTTTCTAATATTCAGTATACCTAAATTATTACAAAACCTCTACTAATAACGATGGAGATTTTTGTATATTTTACTTTTACAATTACATAATTATGGTAAAATGTTTTATAGTACATTTAACAAAGGGGATTAATTATAATGAAAGTAACGAAAAAACTTGTAGAAATTGCATTAATTTGGTTTTTATCATCTTTGCTTTGTTTACAGGTTTCTTATGTTCTTCATACCTCTACTGCGATTACAATTGGATGGATGCTAACGGGAATATTTTTTATCATTGGTCTTTTTGTAACGAAAGTAAAACTAGCAAAAGCAAAACAGCAAAAAGCTCAACCTTTCTAGAAAAGGGTGAGCTTTTCATCTATATATAGTTATCAATTATCTTAACTACTTATTTTCCTGCTCTACTGGCTTGCTGAAAAAGTCGTTTAACAGCCGATCGTACAATTTCGTGTTTTTCGGTATGTTATACAATTCTCTATTCCCGTCAAGTTTCATTTGTAAAGCCCCTGTTTCTGTGTTTAGCCATAGACGATAATCCCCAACTTGATACAAATGTTTGCTGTTTTCCATGTAATGTTCTCCCTATCTAAAATAGATACTCTCTATCAAACTACTCCTCCGAAACATCCAGCAAATAAATTCCTCTTTGGAATCCACCGCGTTCTTCTTCTTTTTGCTTACGAAGACGCTCAATATCTTCAAATGTTGCGCCTTCTGCACGCGCTAGTGAGATGATGACTTCTAGTGCATCAGCCAGTGAATCTAATGCGTGTTCACGTTCTTTCATTGAGGCGAATTCACGAATTTCCTCTGTTCCGATTTTCGCTAATGCTTGTATGTATGCTTGACCAGTTAATTTTTTTGAAGTATATGTTTTTCCAGACATTAAAATCTTTTCTGGAACGAGATCTCTAACTAGTTTATTATAAGTTGACATAGTTCTACCTCCACCAAAATATCATACTTATACTATAGCATAGCTTCTTCCTCTATTTAGTAGCATCCGAGCTCTGCTTGATAGAAAAACCATCTCTTCTTTACACACGCACTAATCATATCAATCCCTGTTCCATGAGCTTGTACATGCGGAAAGAAGTAATGGTCTGATTCATTATTTTCTGTTCCATACAATGTTTGATAAGCTGCAGGAAGTGCTTCTTTCTCTATATTTCTTTCTTTCGTAATCTCCCCTCCTATAGCGACCTTTGGATACCCTTCAAAGAATAAAGCTGTGCGAACAGCAAGCGTTGGTGTGCTATGTAGAGCAAAATAAATAAGTGGTAGTAAACTGATTATACATATAATTTTTCTTTTCATCTTTTCCCTCATTACTTAAAAAAGTGCTAACACAATTATACTAAAATGTGTTAGCACTTTCTTCCTTTTTTATTCCCCTTTAAACACTGGCGGACGTTTTTCTAAAAATGCAGTAATTCCTTCTTTATGGTCAGCTGTTTTTCTCATCGCGTATTGTCCGCGCTTTTCAAGCTGAAGCGTTTGTTCTAAATTCGAACGATTGACTTCACATAGAATTTGTTTTGTTTGAATCATGGATTTAATTGGTTTTTGAAGCCATTCATTTATTTTTTGTTTCACAGCCCCTTGGAAGTTTTCTCCGATAACTTCGTCAATTAACCCAAGCTCTAGCGCTTCTGTTGCTGGTAACTTTTTACCTTCCCAAATGATTTGTTTTGCCATATTTTCACCAAGACGTTTTTGTAAGAAGAAATGCCCCCCGCCGTCTGGTATTAAAGCGATTCCAATAAAATTCATCGCAATGATAGATGAAATGTCTGCCAATACATAATCAGCTGTTAACGCAATACTTAAGCCAAGCCCCGCAGTTGGGCCATGAATTGCACTGATCACAAGTTTTGGCATTGTATATAACGTTACAACAACTTCTGAAATAGTATTCATAATACTTTCAAAGCGGCTTTCATCATTACTTGAAAGCATAGATTTAATGTCTCCACCCGCAGAAAAGCCACGTCCATTCCCGCATAATACGACAATATGCACTGAACTTTCAGCTACTTCTTTCAGCTTTGCTAACAATTCTTGCAGCGTAGGTTCATCTAACGCATTTAATACTTCTGGGCGATTCATCATAATCGTTGCTACTCGTCCTTCATATTTCACAACTACAGACTCGGCTTTGCTTTTTACTTCCATTATATATCCCTCTTTCTTCCTTAAAGATTATACTTATATAATTAAAGAAAAGAGGTGTAAAATCCTTCTTTTTTCGTAATTTTCTGTCTAATGCACTCGAAAATTTATATATTCCCTATTATAATGAAAGAAAATAACTTCTTTTCAAGAGATTTTCCGCATAGCCTCGTCTATTTACCATTATAATAAAATGGTGTATTCTTATGTTGATGTATCAAATAGACATAGAAATTCGTTCATCCAATCACGCGAAAATGAAGAAATGGAGGAAAACATGGTTAACAAGTTGAAACAAACGAATAACTACTTCCCACATTTCCTGTTACTATTCATCGTGTTGCAACCAATTTTAGATTTATTAACATCTTTCTCTATCTATACATTACATATGAGTGCGACAGTCGGAATTGTAGTAAGATTTGCCTTTATGACTCTCGCTTTAGGATATCTACTTTTCAATTGGAAACAACCTGGTAATAAGAAATATATTTTCTATCTAGTCTTGCTTGGTATCGTACTTGCTGCTGGGCTTGTCAACAATATGATCGTCAAGCACCCCGTTTCTTTTGGCGAGGAAATTAAATTCATTTTGAAAAGTACATATCCAGTCGTTTTATTGTTTGGATATATTCTTGTATTTAAAGAACTAAAAGATAAACAGTATGCTTCTGATAAACTCATTACATATTTCTTATATGCAACGTTAATTGTAAGTATGGTTATGATTGTATCTATAGCATCCGGAACAGATTTCTCAAGTTATTCATACGAAAAAACCGGCTCTAGAGGATGGTTCTTCGCGGGAAATGAATTGAGTTCTATTTTAGCAATCACGTTCCCAATGGTTGTACTCTACTCTGTACAGAAAACAACTTCTTTTTCTAAAGTATACTACTGGATTCCAACAATTTTAGCGATGTATGCCAGTATTATGGTCGGAACAAAAGTGGGCTATGGAGCAATTATCCTTACACTAGGCGTTGCACTTCTCTTTTCTATTATTGAATATATGATGCAACGTAAAAAAGTAGGTAAAGGAATTACACATCTTGTTAATATCTTTGTTGCTCTTGTTGTACTAGGTGGTTTATTGGCAGTCACACCACTTACTCCTATTGCAAAAAATATGGGCATTCATTTACAAATATATGAAGATAAAAAATTAGCAAGCGAAGAACAAGCAAGAAGAGAAGGTAAAGTAATTACAGAGGATCCTGAAGAAGCCAAAAGACGTGCAGAAGGAAAATTAACAAGTGGAGAAATGAATAGTTTAATTTATAGTGACCGTGATAAATTCTTACAAGTGTATAAACAATACTATAAAGAGGCCCCTACATCACAAAAGTTATTCGGTATGGGATACGCAGGAAACTATAAAGATAAAGATGCAGTTAAACTAATTGAAATGGACTTTCATGATTTATTCTTTTCATTTGGAATCATTGGTTTTCTGCTTTATCTGTTACCATTTGTTTATTTCGGCATTCGATTATTCATTCGCATCATTACGAATTTCAAATCCATTATAACTGTAAGATATATGCTCCTTGCCAGTGTGCTAGTACTAGCACTAGGTATTGCCTTTACGGCTGGACATGTATTAACCGCACCAGCTGTTAGTATTTTCTTTGTCGTAATATTAGCCTATGTCATTGTTGATTTGAAAGCAGATTAAGAAAACTCTACAAGCAGCATCCAATTATGTGGATGCTGCTTTTCATCATTACAATTCTACTTTTCTTTCACCATTTGTAACTTTTTTCTTTGTTCATCATTTGCCAAACTTAGCAGCGTCTTTTCAACATGCGGTTGTAAGCGCTCAAGCGTTACACTTGCACCCATTTTCTCCGTATGATCCACAAAGTTTAATAGCGCCATCGCTCCTGAAGTATCCATATACTGCACGTCATTCAAACGTAATGTCAAATGAGATTTCACTTCTTGCAAAGAAGAGAAAATACGGTCAACAGATAAAAAGGAAAGCGGTCCCCGAATCATATACATTGCCTCTTGCCCTTCTTCTTTTATAATAGAAGCTTTTCGTTCTTTACATTGCACCATATATAAAATGAAGGAAAGCACTATGCCAAACGCAACCGCAATCATTAAATCAAATTTCACTGTAATCACCATCGTTAAAAGCATAACGACAGTATCACCTTTTGGGGCTACACGCATCTTTTTCATGCTATCCCAGTCAAACATTCCGATACCTGTCAAAATTAAAATACCCGATAGTACTGCAAGTGGAATATATTGTACAACTGTACCAAGCCCCATAATGAAAATAAATAAAATGATGCTATGCATACAAGCTGACAATGCTGTTTTCCCGCCACTTCTTATATTCACAATCGATCTTACAGTTGCTCCTGCTCCTGCTAATCCGCCAAATAATCCACTCATGATATTCCCTAACCCTTGGCCAATCAATTCTTTATTACTTTTATGGCGCGTACCTGTTACGTTATCCATCACAACAGATGTTAATAAAGAGTCAATTGATCCTAATAAAGCAATACTAAGCGCTGGAAAAATAAGTTCAAGAACTACTGATCCACTAAAAGGTGGTAAGTGAAGAGAAGGCACCGCTTCTGGAATTGCTCCAATTTTTTCAATCATCTTGTTTAGCGGAATCGTTCCCACAATAGGTAATTGAATCGTAAGTCCTTGTAATACATGCGAAAATAACGGCAACGTTGCTGTAACCCCAACTAATGCAACTAAGCTCGCCGGAATCGCTTTAATCCACTTTCCTGCAACAAGCATAACGAGAATGGTCAAAAGAACCAGTAAAAAACTATTCTTCACATGCTTCATTTCACCTAAAATAATAATAAGTGCAATTCCATTCATAAACCCTGAAACGACGGAATATGGAATATAGCGTATATAAGATCCAAGCTTGCATACACCAAATAAAATTTGAAACAACCCGCCCATCATAAATGCGATAAAACTCGCTTCGAGTCCATGAGTTGCGATAACTCCTGTCGCAATCACCGTAATTGGACCTGTAGGACCTGTTACTTGCCCTGCTGTGCCACCAAACAACGCTGCAAATAATCCCGCAAAAATCGCACCATACAATCCGACTAACGCCCCTTCAGATGTCCCCGTTGCGGCAATCCCAAATGCAATTGCGAGCGGCAGTGCAACAATCGCCACGGTAAAACCCGCTAAACATTCTTTTGCTATTTTTTGAACCATAAAAAAACCACCTCTGTATAATGTCCACGTTCCATTGTAACGGGAGAAAGGCGCATTCGTCAGTACCTTTTAGAATAAACTCTTTACAGTATCGTGAAGTAACCGCCTTCATTTTTCACATTCCCTTCTCGCTAACGCTTTAGAAAAAAATCCCCCTATGCTATAATGAACGGATTAAATCTTTTACTATATATTTGGAGGCAATATGCTAACTTTTGAAGAAAAATTATCGATTATCGAATCTTTCCCGCAATTAGAAAGAAAAAATGTATCATTAAAACGTGTGAACTTTCACTTTGAAGAAAGTCGCTTAGACAAAAAGAACGTTGTTTATCATTTACATCCAAATGGGAATGGTTTCGTATACGCTAGCGGCATTCGCGGCTATAAAACAGACGATAAAGGCATGGTTAACATCCGTGAATTTTCAGCAGACGAACTACGCTCATTAATCCAAAAATCAATTGAACTTCTATCCCAAGAGCCCGAAGAAGTAGTCGCACAGGCTGCACCTACTAAAGAAGAAGAATGGCATAATGAAGACGGCCATATTCTTACTCTTATCCAAGAAGACGATATGTGGAATGTGTACGCAGGTAGTAACTTAGACGGAACATTCAATTCTTATCCAGAAGCTGCAGAATACCTTGATGAAGAAGGTTTCTCACGCAAATAAAAAAATGCCTTTCCAAATTGGAAAGGCATTTTTTTTATTGTTTAGCACCTTTTAATGACTCTCTAAGTACAAATTTCTGTAGCTTCCCACTCGCATTACGAGGAAGTTCATCTGCAAATACGTAGTGGCGTGGTCGTTTATAGTCTGCTAATCCATCACTTTCTTTACAATATTTTTCTAAATCTGCCGCTGTAATATGTTCATCCTTTTTGACCACTACCGCAACAACACGTTCACCCCATAGTTCATCCGGTTCACCAAGTACTGCAACATCCAGTATACTAGGATGACTATGCAAGAAATCTTCAATTTCACGCGGATAAATATTTACTCCACCACTTATAACCATATCGTCAACACGATCTGCTACATATAGATAACCATCTTTGTCAAAATAACCGAGATCACCTGAATGGTACCATCCTTTATACATAGACTTTGCTGTTGCTTCTTCACGATTATGATATCCTGCCATCATAGTTGGTCCACGTGAAATAATTTCTCCCACTTCATAAGGTGGTAACACRTCATCTGGTTCTGCCGGCCCCTCTTCGTTCGGTTTTACAATTCGAATTTCGTGACTAAAACAAGGCGTTCCAGCTGAACCAGCTTTCGTAATTTGATCTTCTTCTACTAAGAATGCAATAACGGGACCCATCTCTGTCATTCCATAAATTTGAACAAGATCGATATGCAGACGCTCTTTACATTCTTTTACGAGCGCTGGTGCCATCGCAGCTCCGCCATATACTCCAATTTTCATCGACCGTAATTCATATTGTGATAAATCCTCTTGTAACAGCATATTCCACATCGTTGGTGCTCCAAAAAATGTTGTAATCTTTTCCTTTTGAATTGTATGTAAAACCGTCTCTGTATCAAAGTGATGTAAAATGATATTTTTCCCGCCAACTTGAATTCTTGGTATGATACCAGCATTTAATTCACCGCAATGGTACAGCGGTGCTACTACAAGGCCAATACTATCACGGTTATATTTTAAGAAATACGTACAAATCATACTATGTTCAGCCATATCACGATGACGATGTAGCACCCCTTTTGGATGACCCGTCGTACCGCTCGTATAGAGCATCGAACAATAATCTGTTTCCTCAACGACAATATCCACTGCCTCAGATGAAGCTGCATTTACCTTTTCATGATAAGAAGCAGCGTATGAAGGCGCGTCATCTTCTATGTACCAAAAAGAACTATTTGGGAAATCCCGTTCAATGGCAGCAACTGTCTGTTCAACGTCTTTTTCAAATACAACGACTTTTGAGGATGCGTCCATGAGGATATAAGCTACTTCTTTTGCTTTTAAACGGAAATTAATCGGATTGAAAATCGCACCGATTTTAGCACAAGCGAGATAAACGTTTACAAATTCATGACAGTTATATAAATAAACAGATACAGTATCTCCTTTTTTCACACCTTCTGCTAATAATGCTTGCGCCGTCTTATTGATCTGTTCATCCCATTCTTTATATGTCCAACGAATGTTCTTTTCTGGTTCTACTAACGCTTCTTTATTTGCATATTTCCCTACCGTTAAATCAAAAATCCTCCCAATCGTCATATACATGTCAAAATATGCCCCCTTTTAACTTTCATAATTCTATCATTTCGTCTATAAGTAGACATTTCCTCTACATTTTTACCTTCTTTTTCTGATCATTCTCGACATCGTTTTACAAATATATATCCATTTTGATTTGTAGGCATACACGTATCTGCTATGAAAACAAAAGGAGTTCTCCGCTCATTTTCTCCCTTTTCTTTTACTTGGCTTGGGGCTAAAAAACAATGACCTCTTCTATGCATGGACGGATTCTCTCTTCCATCCAAAGAATGATTTTGAGTTACTTGTTAACAAATTTGGACATTCACTTGACCCGTATTTTCCAAAAGATTGGGATGAGCGACTTAAACTTTTTAAAATATTATTTAAACAATAGCTCATTTATATAAAAAAGAGACTGAAACCTAAAAACTCGCAATATGCGAACCTTTAGGCCAGCCTCTTACCCCGCTTTAACGGGCCGTAATACTCCCACCTTAAATTTTAGCAGAAGCCAAGAAGTTAGGTGTGAGATAAACTGCCCGTAAAAGCCCGATTGGTTCAACTAATAATCCATGGGGGATGAGAAAAACCCCCACGGATTAAAGTTTCACTTTAAGAGAATAGCTCTTTTAAAATTTCAAGCTTATCCTCTGTATATTTGATATAACCATCATTATATGATTTCGGATCTTTCGGATTTGCAAAATGCGTAATTGCTCCTGTCTCTGGATGAACAAATTTACTTGATGCACCGCAGCCAAGACCGATAATAGATTGTACTTCTTCCATAAYCACGATATTATAAATACTTTCTTGCGATGGCATCGCATAGCCAACATTTTCTAAGTTACCTAAAATGTTCTTTTGGCGGTATAAATAATATGGTACGTAGTTATGATTCTTCGTCCACTCTTCAGCCTCATGCATCATCGCTGTAATTTCTTCACGACCTGCCACTTTATATTTACGCTTATTTTGCGTCATTTCAGAAGCACGCTTAAATGATAATGTGTGAACTGTTAATGATTCCGGCATTAACTTTTCCGTTTCATCTAACGTATGTTTAAAAATATCTAGCCCTTCACCTGGAAGACCAATAATTAAGTCCATATTGATATTGTTCATTCCCATTTGACGTGCTAAATGATACTTTTCAATCGTTTCTTCCACCGTATGATGGCGCCCGATTGCTTTTAACGTTTCTTGATGGTACGACTGTGGATTAATACTAATGCGGTCGATATTCCATTTATTTAATACTTCTAGTTTTTCTGGCGTAATCGTATCAGGACGACCTGCCTCAACTGTTACTTCGCGTACTTCTTTCACATCCGGGAACGATTGGTACATTTCTTCATACAACATGTCCATCTCTTCTGCTGTAATACTTGTTGGCGTACCGCCTCCGTAATAAATCGTTGTAACCTTAACACCTTTTTCTTTTAGGAACTTACCAATTTCACGGACTTCGTAGTGTAAGCCTCCTAAGAAAGAATCAACCGATCCTTGACGTCCATTAATCGCATACGCTGGGAATGTACAATATGCACATTTTGTCGGACAGAACGGAATACCGATATAAATACTTACTTCTTCTTTCAAACGATATAAATCTGGAACAACTGCTAATTGACAGTCCACGATGCGCTGCAGAAGTTCAATTTTTTCTTCATGAATTAAATAGCTTTCACGAAGTTCTTTATGCGCTTCTTCTTTTGACATGCCATTTTGAAGCATTTTATGAAGAAGTTTCGTTGGACGTACTCCTGTTAAAATCCCCCAACTTTGCTCAATTCCAGTTAGCTGTTGCAAGACAGAAAGATACACATATGAAACAACATGTTTTACTTGTTTCACACGTTCTTTTTCTACTGTGAAGGAAGATAAATCTTTTTCAAACGTTTCTTCATATACATTTCCAGTTGCAACGTCTGTTAAACGTGCTGAAGCTGTCACGTTTCCTTCTATCTTTATTTCAACAATAAGATTCGCATCTTCTTTCTCAAATCCTATCGTGCTTTCTTCAAAAAATAAGCCGCTAATATTTTGTAGCGGACGTAAAAAACGATCATCTTGTAACGTTTTTATTGAAATTAACAACACTTATCACCTTTTCATTTGTAAACTCTCTTTAGTTTACTTGAAGGGTGACTAGAGGTCAATATAGAAGCTTTTCCTCATTTTCCCGGAAAGACAAACACTAAGAAACGCAGCTTTCAGGCTGCGTTCTTTCGTCATCTTGTCACCATTTATGAACCTGCGAGTGATTTTTTAAAAATGGAAGTGGAAATTGCTTTCGAAAATGTTCCTTAATCATATATTCCACTCCGTTTTCACTATTGGAACGTGTAATCCAATCTGCTGCTTGCTTCAATGGAATAGGTGCATCTCCCATTGCAACTCCTAATCCAACGCCCGCGATGACATCTAAATCTTCCAAACTATCTCCAATTGCCACCATTTCATTCAATTCAATCCCAAGGTGTTCCCCTAATAATTGCAATCCTCTTAATTTCGATACATGAAGCGGAAGAATTTCTACCCTTCCCCCATCGGATTCTATATACTCGACATTTTCAAATGCTTTTTTCAACGTTTTAAGCGCGCGTTCTCTTTCTCCTCTACTTGCAAAGACAACATCAATTTTCGGAGCTGTAACAGGTTGATCACGCAGTACGTCACCTAATGAATCTACAAATTGAACAGGATAAAATAACGGATCCGAACTTGATAATACAGTGCGCGCAATTAAGTTTGGTGTATTCCGCTCACGGTTACCAATAGAAAAACGTTCATGTGAAATACGGATATTACATTCAAAATGTTCAAGCACTTGCACGAYATTAAACGTTTTTTCCTCTGATAATCGGTTTTGAACGAGTGGTTTATCTAATGAAGCAGAAATAAAAGCACCGCTATGCGTAATTAATATAGAATCTAGTTTTAATGACTTTGCTATTTTATGAGCCGATTGAAAGTGCCGACTTGTAAACAGCGTAACATATACACCTTTTCGTTTGACAAAATCAATAGCTTCTCGTGTTCCTTTTGATATCTTCCCATTTTTCTGCAGGAGCGTCCCATCTATATTAAGAGCCAACAAGCGATAAATCACGTCGCATTCCTCCTCTTAGCTGCTTTYACTCTATCCATAATTTATGAACTAAATTTGTTAATTAGAACGAGTTAGAATTTCGTACACAAATTTGGTTTAATATATACGTATATCATCAGTAAAGGAGATACCAATATGAAAGCACCTCCTTCCTTTTATGAGGGCGATACATTAGAAATTGCTAAAAATTTACTTGGTCATAAACTTGTACATATAGTAGATGGAATAAAACGAAGTGGATTCATTGTAGAAGTAGAAGCGTATAAAGGACCAGATGATAAAGCGGCACATAGCTATGGAGGAAGACGAACCGAGCGAACGGAAGTTATGTTTGGCGCACCAGGACATGCTTATGTATATCTCATCTATGGTATGTATCATTGTTTTAATGTCATTACAGCTCCAGTTGGTACCCCGCAAGGCGTTCTGATTCGGGCATTAGAGCCAGTCGATGGAATAGAAGACATGAAAATGGCACGTTACGGTAAAACAGAGCTTACGAAATCACAATACAAAAATGTAACGAACGGACCTGGAAAGCTATGCCGCGCACTTGGCATTACTTTAGAAGAACGTGGCTTATCCTTACAAGGTGATGAATTATATATTGAATTGGTGCCAGAAGCAGAACACCTATCTTCTCAATATGAGATTGTAACAGGCCCACGCATCAATATTGACTATGCAGAAGAAGCTGTTCATTATCCTTGGCGGTTTTATTTTAAGAACCATCCATTTGTCTCTAAATGAAAAAGAAGCCAAATTGGCTTCTTTTTTTACTCTGCACCTTCCGCAGTYGCAATATCATTTTCAAGATTTTCTCTAGATAAATCAGCTGCCATAAAATCAGCTGTTTCTGGAAGTGCTAAATGCATATGTGCTTTTTGACAAATTTCGATCGTACAGTTTTCTACAGTAAAATCAAAAACATGTCCGCCTCCGCTTCGTTCATCATCAATATAATGTAGATGGAAACCGGCTACTCCAATACCTTGCGCATAATCTGGTGTCCAAAATCCTGCCATTGTTCCTTTCGTATGAGAGAAAGAAAAAATCGGCTGTGATTTTGTCACTTCTACAAGTGGTGTATATGGTTTTTCTTGACGCGGAACGGTTCTTGTTCTTACTTCACGGAATGTTCCATCCATGCGAATACCATAAAATAAGTTTTTACTTGGCATTAATTCCTGTAATAAAGATTCTACTTCTTCACGATTCATTGGACGATCAATTGTATAACTCATTTCTTTTTCAAAAAATGTTACAGTGGCAAACGGTGTTGTTTCTTCCGGTGCTACCATTTCTGCAGAACCATCGGAACGTAAATGGTAAAATTCCCCATCAAAAGCAATCATTTCACCATCTAATTCATCAAACGTACCGATGCCAAAATCGCCGTGCTCTTTTAATTTATCAAAGTTGATAATGCCATCGTATATACCATCCAATAAAGCTAGCATTGTTGATGTTTGATATACCTCATTATTCGTTTTCATCTTTTTCGCATCAATATCTAATAATTGTGCAATACTCATGTCTATTCTACTCCTTTACCATTAGTTCAATTGGTTTGGTAGTAATTTTTCACTTAATTTAATGTTATCGCGGTAATCAATTGGAATATCAACAATAACAGGGCCTTCTGCTTTCAATGCTTCTTGTAATACCCCTTCTAACTCTTCTGGAGAATTCACACGAAGTCCAATAGCACCGAAGCTTTCTGCATATTTTACAATATCAACATCACCAAATTCTGTCGCTGATGTTCTGCCGTATTTCATCATTTGTTGGAAGGCAACCATATCATATGTACCATCTCTCCAAACAAGATGTACAATTGGAGAATTCAAGCGTACTGCCGTTTCTAATTCCATTGCAGAGAATAAGAAACCACCATCTCCAGAAACAGAAACAACTTTTTTACCTGGTTCCACCAATGTCGCTGCAATTGCCCAAGGAAGTGCAACACCTAACGTTTGCATACCGTTACTAAACAATAAACGGCGTGGCTCATAAGAACGGAAGCATCTCGCCATCCAAATGTAATGTGAACCGATGTCACATGCAACAGTTGTTTCATCATCAATTAACGAACGAAGTGTACGAATGACTTGCAGTGGATGTGTAAGCCCTTGTGAATCGCGAACTGGCACTTCGGCTTGCTCTGATAATTTCGCACGTAATTGATCTAAAATAGCTTCTGATTTTGTTGACAAGATAAGTCTTGGTAATTGCTCTGCAATGCTATCTACCGTTAATGCAATATCACCAATTAATTCACAATTTGGTTGATAGTCATGGTCAATATCAGCTTGATGATCGTCAAGATGAATAATCGTTCTGTCCCCTAACTTATTCCAAAACTTCGGATCATACTCAATTGGGTCATAACCGATAGATAGAACAAGATCAGCCTCTTCTAATAAAATATCGCCTGGTTGATTACGGAATAACCCAACGCGTCCAAAGAAATGACCTTCTAATTCACGTGAAATTGCTCCAGCTGCTTGATACGTTTCAACAACCGGCAATTGTGTATCAGCAATTAACTCACGAACTGCTTTCGTTACTTCATTTGTGCTCGCTCTCATACCAAGTAAAATAACTGGTAATTTTGCAGATTTAATTTGTTCTACAACTGCTGCAATTTTATGTGTGGGAGCGATACCAAGTTGCGGCTGAGAAAGCGTGCCAATAGATGACACGGACGTTTCAGCAGTCATAACATCTTGTGGCAGACTAACAAGCGTTGCTCCCGGATGAGTAGAAGTTGCACTGCGGAATGCATTTGTAAGTGCTTCTGGCACATTATCAGGATGCTCTACTTCTACGCTATATTTTGTGATTGGTTCGAATAGTGCAGCATTATCCATAGATTGATGCGTACGTTTTAAACGATCTGTACGCGGCACTGCACCCGCTAAAGCAACAACGGGATCACTCTCTGCCGTAGCAGTAACAAGACCTGTCGCTAAATTTGATGTCCCTGGTCCCGATGTAACAAGACATACCCCTGGTTTCCCTGTCAATCTCCCAACAGCCGCTGCCATAAATGCTGCGTTTTGTTCATGACGACAAACGATTAACTCAGGTCCACGCTCTTGCAACACATCAAACACAGAATCAATTTTTGCACCTGGAATACCGAAAACATGTGTAACTCCTTGTTCGATTAAACAATCGACAACAAGATCGGCTCCTTTTGTTGTTGTTTTCACGTTGTTTGCTTTTACTTCTGTACTCAAACTAATCATCCCTTTATGTCAAAATCGTGTACAATAAAGCTAGTTATTATGTAAATCACTCATATATTACATATTGTTAATTAACTTGGTGTAATATATCTTGTTGATTATTATATTATAAACGTATTACTTTTCCAACAATATGAATTCGAAATTATTTTGACAATAAAAAATGAAAACCCTTACATGCATCTTCTTATATCAAAATAATATTTTTTATAAATTTTTCCATTTATATTACATATTTTTAAAGGTTTTCTCAACAAATATTCCTTGCCCTATCTTTACTTTATTCCCTGTAAAACTTTCTTTTTATGCAATTGATTGAGAAAAGGAACTTCTGCGAACTCCATAAAAAAAAGACGCTTCCCTCTCAGGAAACGCCTTTCTCATTAAGCTTGATATGCAGTATATAATTCTTCAAGTGGCTTCATAATAATTTTGTTAATATCGCCGATTACAACATTTAAGCGTTGCTCTGCTTCCATTAACTTTACGATTTTTGGATCTTGTTGAATAAGCGCTACAACTTCTTGTGCTTTTTGGTTATCTTCGTCTGTAATTTCTTGTCCTTGCATCATCTTTTGTTGTAAGCCCATTTGCATTGTACGGAATTGATCAAACAGTTGTTTTGATGCCGCATCCCCTTGTACTTCTGCATAACTTGCTTTTAAAGCTTGGAAATCTGTATTTTCTGCAATTGCTTTTTGTAATTCATATGCAACATCATGAATGTTTTTTGTCATTGTATTTTTCCTCCTTTAACGGGCTTGGTCTATTGTCCCCGCCCTTTGAGTGCCTTTTGATACGCACCTTCTTACAATAACAAACTATGCACGAGATGTGAAGAATTTTCACTTTATTTATTAGTATGTATAAGTACAAATTGAAAAACAGATTGAAAACCTTTCTTTTTAGGGTGGAGAGAGCATCCGCCCATGCATAGAAGCGGTCAGTTCCTTTTCCTACCCCATGCCAAGTAAAAACAACAGGAGAAGGCGAGTGGACATCTCCTGTTGTTTTCATAGCCGTAACTGAGATGGTGAGAAAGCAATATATATTGAAAAAACCGATTGAAAACCTTTCTTTTTAGGAGTGAGGGCGTCCGTTCATGCATAAAAGCGGTCGGCCCCATGCTATGTGAAAACAACAGGAGAACATAAGTGGATGTCTCCTATTGTTTTCATAGCCGTGATTTGTATGTTGAAAAAGTAACATGGATTTATATAGACAAAGCGTTACATTAGAAAAAGCAACATGGATTTATATAGACAAAGCGTTACATTAGAAAAAGCAACACTATACCTTGAATCAAACCTATTGTTCCCCCTAACAACGCTCCCAAATATGTAATCATCTTCAATTCACTCTTCGTAATTGATAACACAAGATCTTCTAATCTCTCTGTTGAGAATGTAGATACTTCTTGTTGTACGATTTCAGCAAGACGTAAGTTTTTCAAAATCTGTTCAGTATTGTTTATCCCCCATGCTAAACCTTTTTTCACTAAACTTGGAATCATTGTTTGTACAACTTTTTCCCGAACTGGTTCACACACTTTTTGAACAGACTGATTGAAAAATCCTCTTACAGTTCCCTCTATTTTAACTGTTGATAGGATTGACTTTACAATCGTTTCTTTCTCTATAAAGGAATCTAGTTCCTTCACTTCTCTTCCCTTTAATTTCTCCCACTCTTTTTGCAGTACATCACTTAAAAGTTGCTTCGTTCCTTCTTGTCCTAAARACTTAATCACTTCTGGCTGCAGACGATCGACTAAACTTACATTCCCTAAAAACATACCTACTAAATTTAATAATGTACCTCGTGAAACAAAAAAGTCATCAATCATTTTGGCAAGACGCTCTTTTCCCTCTTCACTTTCAAAAAAGCTTTTACCTCTTTCTAAAATAAATGATGCTACATTCGGAAGCATTTGCTCCACTTTTTCATGAACAGAACTAGGCAAAGCTTGTTCCCACGTATATGTATAATATTGTGATAAAAACGTCTCAATTTTTTCCACAATCATACTTTCAATTTTTTGAATTGTCTTCCCTTCCACATGCTCCAAGCCCCATTTTTCTAAAACCTCTCGTAATGATTGCTCATTCACCAAAATTTTATCTATCTCTACTTGTCCCCACTGAATAAGCTCTTGCTGAAAGTTTTCATCTGTTAATTTCTTCCCGATCCCTTCCGGTGTTAACAAATGATCCACGACCATTTTTCCTAATTGAACAGCAAGTTCATCACGACGCTTCGGAATCAATCCTGGTGTAAACGGTACTCGAAACTTTCCAATATAAATAGGGCGATGCGGGCGAAATAACATTTTTATCGCTAAATGATTCGTATACCCACCAATTATTGCTCCTAATCCTGTCGTTGTTAACATATTTAACCACATATTCATTACACAATACCAGCCTTCCATTTCTCCAAATATATATATCTTACTACAACCTGTTACAAAAACAATACACAACCAGCCATTTATCTTGAGATACACTGATTTTCTCCATCCATCAGCTACCTTTTGCGATTTCTCACGGCTTAAGATGCAAACTAACTACCACAATTCCCCAAAACCCAATCACTGCCATGACGAACAAAAGATGACCTCCACTCGTTTTCACTTGGCATGGGACCGAAAAAGAATCCGACCGCTTCTATCCATGGACGGATCCTCTTTTCCCTCTAAAAAGAAAGGTTTTTCCATTTGTATGTACATAAATCCATTTCGATTTTTCCATACATCAGTCACTGCTATGAAAACAAAAAGTGACCTCCACTTATTTTCTCCTTTTGATTTCACGTGGCGTAGGGCTAAAAAAGGCCCTGACCGCTTCTATGCTTCATCGGATGCTCTTACCTCTAAAAAGGAATGTCTTTCAATTTGGCTTCTCTCGTCCTAAAACATAGATCATCCAAAAATAGAATATCGTTATCCGGACAACAGTATAATGATATGGAAGCATGTTTGCAATGTACTGAAGCTATTCTCGCAATTGCACAATAGAAATACAAAACAATTGAGCAGTTCTCTCTTCTCTTTTTACATAATGGATAAACTAGAGCACTTAGGATTATATATGCGAATGCGAAAACAGCATGATTATTCACTGGCCGAAGAAGCTTCCCACGGCCCATTACGGTTTAATCGATTTACACCGTAACTGAAAAAGGAGTGACTATTACATTGAAAGATCATATTTACACATTACAAATTTCTATCGATCATCCAAGATCGCTAACATTGCCCTATATATTTTCTAGTACTTCTCCCCTTACATTTCTTTCCTTAGGCACACGAAATACGACATGTGAAAATATTGAAATTCATTATACTTATGCTCACGAAATTATAATTGGCGAACAAATTGCGAAAGAACTTTATCTTCCATTTCCAACTACCGTGCATGCTTTCATTCAAAATCAAACACTTATATTTGGACCATTGATTGGTATTTTCACAACAGGTTTTACAGAATCAGCTGCTAATCCAATTGGCAATCGTTCCATCAGTTTCAAGGAGTTACTGATCCCACCTCACTCTTTACATCCATTTGTTTTCTTATTTGGTGCACAACATATAAACTGGGATGAGGAAACAATTGATGGATACTTTTTTAAAGGGGAAAACTGGATACAATATAAAGTTCCTTTTCCAAACGTTATTTATGATCGGCTACCTAATCGAGAAGCAGAACTTTACAAACCTATTATCAGAACAAAAAAACGATTACAAACGAAGTACACCATTCCATGGTTTAACCCAGGTTTTTTTAACAAATGGAATATACACCAGCTGCTTACAAATGAAAAAACAGTCGCTTCTCTGTTACCTCAAACAGAAACATTTCAGC
>NZ_JBFTMC010000030.1:0-39078 GCF_056396765.1 Bacillus sp. 05T22 | reverse complement strand
AGCATATATAAAACCTTGTGAGTCTTTTGCACAATTAAAAAATGAAATTAAGAACTACATGACGTATTACAATCATTATAGATATCAATGGAATTTAAAAAAGATGACTCCTGTTGAATACAGAAATCATCTTTTTGATGTTGCATAACTTTTTTTAAAAATGTCCTTTACAAAGGGTACAGATTAATTGGAGGATGCCCTTTTTCTCTTGTAATCGAAGCTTTCGTTAAAATTAACTTCTATAAGGCGAGATTAATTCTCAACCTTTGCCCATTTGAAGTTAAGTGGTCCTGCAAAATCAACTTCAACTATTCCTTTTACATAAGAACGTTCTAAGTATGTTGTTCCATTTTGATAGAGAGGAGAGATAACAGCATCTTTAAATAAGATTTTTTCTGCCTGTTTTAAAGCTTCCCAGCGTGCTTTTTCATCACCAGCTAAGTCAGTTTTTACTTTTTGGATCAAATCATCAAATTCTTTATTAGAATAGTGATCTAAGTTGTATGAGTTATCAGTTGTAAATAATTCTAAGAATGTAATTGGGTCAGCAAAATCGGGGCTCCAGCCATCAACAGCAATATCATAATTTCCTTGTAGCAATAATGTGACTTGTTGTTTACGTGGTTGAGGCTTCAAGTTAATTGTTAAGCCTTCTAGATTTTTCTCTAGTTGTTCTTTTAAATATTCACCAGTTTTTTTCGGAAGGTCATTATCGCTTGTTAATAATTCAATTGAAATTTTATCAGAACCTAATTCTTGTTTTGCTTGCTTCCAGAATTTTTGAGCATCTTTTGTATTTTCTTTCGTTAAATTGCCATTCTCCTCACGAAAATCTTTTCCATTTGGAATCACGTAAATGGAATGTATATTTTGTTTTATCGGGACTCACTTCATGAGACTTTGCAACACCAGGCACAGGTTTGTTTCCTTCACCAAGGTTATATAGACCTTCAAATACGTTTCTCATTACTTGGCCAGAGTCAGTATCTGTAGCGCGTGCAGTATCCATTGTGCGGATTTCTGTACCAGCAGCTAAGTTCAATACTTGTTTATCAGGTGCTTTATCTTTTGCTTTTGCTCCGCTTACATCGTCTTTATAGCTACCGCATCCTGTTAATAAAATACTTGCTCCTAAAACAGATGCGACAGCAGGTACAAATTTCTTTTTCATGTGAAATTCCTCCCTAAATTGTTTGGGTATTAAAAAAATAGTTAATGAACAACTTTGAGGGAAAGAAAAAATCCCTCTTTTCTTATCGAGAAAGAGGGATTTTTGTTTACAAGGCATGTACCTGTATATAAACGAAGTCCCTCATTCTATCTTTCAAGCATAATGCTTGCAGGAAGTGGCACAGTATTCAAAGTGAACCTGTTGCCGAGGTTTCAAAGGGCCAGTCCCTCCACCTCTCTTGATACAATGAGTAAACATAGTAATTTATATTAATTTTTTTGTTTCTTTGATTATTCAAAATCTTACACCTTGATAAAAGAACTGTCAATCAAACGCAATATAGTTGTAACATTCAGTTTTTTTGTTGACGTAGAAAGAACACTGTGCAATTACACAGTGTTCTTTCTTTTTAAAAATCAAAATTATCAGGGTCTGGACCAACGCGGTGATCTTCATTTAATGCTTGAATTGCTTTCATGTCTTCAGCACTTAAGTTAAAATCAAAGATGTTTGCATTTTCAATAATACGGTGTTCTTTAATTGACTTAGGAATAGTTACAACTTCGTTTTGCAGATCCCAGCGCAAAATGATTTGTGCTGTGGATTTGTTATATTTTGTAGCAATTTCCTGTAATGCTGGGTGTTCAAGTAGTTGACCTTGCATTAATGGTGACCAAGCTTCAAGTTGAATGCTATGTTCTTTACAAAAAGTATGAAGTTCTTCTTGTGTTAAGCGTGGATGGTACTCAACTTGGTTAATCATAGGCTTAATTTCGGCAATTTCTAATACATCTTGTAGATGATGGATATGGAAATTACTCACACCAATCGCACGAACGCGTCCATCTTTATAGAGTTGCTCTAATGCTTTCCATGTTTCAGTATATTTTCCTTTTACAGGCCAATGCACTAAGTATAAATCTAAGTATTTCAATCCTAATTTTTGTAATGTTGTTTCGAACGCTTGTAATGTTGACTCATAACCTTGATCGCTATTCCATACTTTTGATGTGATAAATAATTCTTCACGAGGAACTCCGCATTCACGAATTGCTTCTCCAACACCTTCTTCATTTTTGTATACTGCAGCTGTATCGATGCTACGGTATCCGTTTTTAATGGCTGCTTTTACAGAATCTATTACTTCTGTACCATCTTCAACTTTAAAAACACCTAAGCCAAACCAAGGCATTTTTACACCGTTATGTAATGTTGTGCAATCTTGTAAGCATGTTAATGTCATCTTAATTCCCCCTAGCTTTTTTATTTGTTGCTTCAATTGCTTGATAAATAACCTTCGAAAAATTATTCTCATATAGAACTTTTAAACCTTCGGCAGTTGAACCACCTGGTGTTGTCACTTGTTCTCGAAGTATAGCGAGATTTTGTTCTTGCTCGAGCATAGCAGCAGAGCCAGCAATCATTTGAATGACAAGATGTTTTGCTGTTGCTTCATCGATTCCATAGCTTTTCGTTGCTTCAATTAAGCCTTCAGCAAAGTGATAAAGAAAGGCAGGTGCACTTCCAGTTACAGCGGTAAGCTGATGAACTTCTTCTTCTGTGCAAAACTGCGCTGTGCCAATTCCCTTTAAGAGTAGTTGTAAAGTTTCTTGCTGCTCTTCATTTACAAAATGCCCCATTGTATATAGAGAAATAGACTTTCCAAATGTTGCAGCTGTATTTGGCATAATCCAGGCAACGGGTGTACCTTGGGGAAGTTTTTCTTCTAAATAAGATGGACCAATTCCGGCAGCAACTGTCACGATAAATTGATGAGTTAGAAAAGGCGATAACTCCGCCAATAATTGTTCATGTGCAGCTGGTGGCATTGCTAAAACAATGGTATCCACATTTTTAATGTATTGCTTCCAATCATTTGTAATTGAGATGTCATATTTTTTCTCTAGTTGCTCAAGCTTCTCTATGTTACTTCGATTGGATACAATAATTTCTTCTATATGTTCGTTACTTGTTTTGAGAAGTCCGGCAAAGATTGCTTCTGCCATACGGCCAGCACCAATAAATAAAATTCTATGTTTCTTGGGCATATATCCTTTATTCCTTTCTGCCTAGAATATGGTATAAAAAACGATAACATCTTTAAGAGATCTTTGTAAAAAGAAAAGACTTATACAAATATGTTATAGAGGTTAATATACGCCATATTAACTTTTATAGTAGTATAGTTATTGATGAGTTTGGTAAGAATGGCATTAAAGTTTAAAGAATAGATAGTGTAGAGGGAAATAGGATTAGTGAATAGAAAACCCCCTGAAGCATACATGCTTCAGGGGGTGTGTGATTACGATTTTGTCATACCAAGTAAAACAGCACCACCGATAATTAATATACTACCTAGTGCAATAAATACCATTTGACGTTTCGTTTTCTTTTCACCTAAAAAGACGATCGCACCAAATGTTGAGATAACGATTCCAGTTTGGGATAGTGGGAAACTTGTTGCCACTCCAACCTTTGGTAAAGAAAGAAGTAAGAATAAGTTACCTGTTCCCCAAAGTAGACCAGATAAAGCATTACGAATTGCATATTTGTTAAATGGTTTATGTTTAGATGTCAGTACAACAGCACCAACGAACATACCGACTGCTTGTGGTAAAATAGCAGACCAACCATCGATATTGTACCAACGAATAATAATTACATATACAAGGTAGCCGAAAGTAGAAACAATTAAAGTGAAAAGCCCTTTCTTCAATTGTCCTGGAGGCTGAGTATTTTCTTTATCATCTAGTGAAGTGAAGACAACACCGACTACAATTAAAAGGATTGCAATCGTTCCCATAATAATCGTCGTAGTAGTAGTCCACTCATGGAAAGCGATAACGCCAAAGATAGAAGTCGTAACAAGTTGCATCCCAGTTGAAATTGTTACAGTTGTTGAAACACCTAGTTTTTCAACAGTTTTTAATTGGTTTGCCTGTCCTAAAGCCCAGAATAAACCTGAAATAAAACCGACGATTAAGATTGTCATAGTTAAAGCCGGTTGAGTAAATACATACATAATTGTTGCGAAGAATAAAGCACCGATTGTCATACCTAACGTTTGACTATATGCACCGCCGCCCATTTTTACGCTTACTAATAAGACATTTCCCCATGCAATTGCAGGAAGAAGCGCTAATAAAATGTCCATTACAAGACTCCCTTCACTTTTCTATATCAATATAATTTCGTTTTAACGATCGGTAATTTCCCACTTAGAAAGTGGAAGATTACCGATCATTAAAACATGATGAAGAATTTACGATATAAATGCGGTTTCATTTCTTCATTTTTTTCAAATACCTAAATATAATAACAGGAAAGTACCTATTTTAGAAAGTAAATTCAAACAGAATGTATATTTCTATAAAAATTAAAATTCTGTTATTTGACTCGCTATTTAAGAACAGTAAGACCTTATCTCAAAAATCAGTAAAATTTGGTCGAATTTTTATTTTATCAAAATAAAAAAAGACCTCAATTAGAGGTCTTTTTTAAGGGGGGGAAATAAAGTTACTTAGCTTTTTTAACTAATGGGAAGAGGGGGGGACAATCTAATTCCCATCTGCTTTACTTTATGACTTAATTATATGAAATACAGGTAATAGTAACTATCGAATTAGCTTACAGTAAGATTACAAATTTGTAAGGTGAAAATAAAGTATTTCATTCTACAAAATAATTTATTTTTCGGGAAATAAAAAAGCAGCTTTTTGTCGAAAGCTACTTTAAAGAAGTAATTTTTTTATTAATTAGTTGAATGCATAGTAAGAAAATGAGGGACATACCAACAGTTATGATAACTAGTGTCCAAGCAAGCTGCATGTTACTTGCATCAATTGCCATATAAATGGCTGTAGGAATCGTTTGTGTTTTTCCTGGAATGTTTCCGGCAAACATAAGAGTTGCTCCAAATTCACCAAGTGCACGTACAAAGCTTAAGATCATTCCGCTAAGTAGTGCGGGGAATGCAAGCGGCAATGTGACATGTAAGAAGACTTGGTATTCACTGGCCCCAAGATCACGGGCACCGTCTTCAATTTGCTCGTTTGCAATAGAAAAACCTGTCTTGGCCGATTGATACATAAGTGGGAATGAAACGATTGTTGAAGCGATGACAGCCGCCCATGATGTAAACATAATAGAGTGTTGAAATAATGATTCAATCCACTTACCAACTGGGCTGTTATTCCCAAAAATAATAATGAGAAAGAACCCAATAACAGTTGGCGGGAGCACCATCGGTAATAGAAAAATGGTTTCTAATAACACTTTATAGCGCCACGAGGAGCGAGCTAATACTCGTCCAATAATTGTGCCGAAAATCATAACAATAATGGTGGCGAGTGCAGCTACTCGTAAGGAAAGAAAAATAGGCGGCCAAAGTGTATCAAATGCCATGGTAGTTAAGATAGAATTGTAAATCCATATTTTTTAAAGATAGATTGTGCCTCTTTTGACTGTAAATATTCATAGAATGAAGTCGCCTCTTTCTTATGCTTGGATTCTTTTATAACCCCTGCTGGATAGTGGATAGGTTCATGAGAATTAGTTGGTGCTGCATTTGCAATTTTTACTTTGTCTGAAATGAGAGCATCTGTTTTGTATACAATTCCAGCATCTACATTTCCTGTTTCTACATATGTTAACACTTGGCGGACGTCTTTTGTAAATACAATTTTATTTTGGAGGTCATTCCATAGATTTTCATGCGTAAGTGAAGCCTTTGCATATTTTCCGGCTGGTACAGATTCAGGTGTACCAATTGCTAGTTTCTTCACTTTTTCTTCTTTTAACTCTTGAAATGTTTTAATGGGACTTTCCTTTGGAACGACTAAAACAAGTTCATTTCCAAGAAGATTTTTCCCCTCTTTTTCATTAATAAATCCTTTTTTTACAAGTGTTTGAAATTTATCTTCTGCTGCAGAGAAGAATATATCAGCAGGAGCCCCTTGTTCAATTTGCTGCTGAAGTGCACCAGAACCACCAAAGTTAAAGGAAAGCTTTATGTTTGGTTCTTTCTGTTTATATTGTTTTTCAATTTCTTTGAAAGCATCTTGTAAACTTGCAGCTGCAGATATCGTAAGTTCAACTGTCTTTTCTTCTTTAGCAGTCGTTTTTTCTTTTTTTTCTCCACTTGTGCAAGCCGAGCTAAATATAAGAAGGAAAGAAAGCATGAATACCCCAATGTACCGTAATGTAAATCTGTTCATAAATATAATCCCCTTTCTTTTCACTATATTAATTATAACTAATTATATTTAATTATAAATAGATATAACTAAATATAGTGTGAAATAAATCACTTTTTGAAAAAATAGGAGAAATTTTCTTTCTTTGTTACAATGAAAAGAGAAAGTGAGGAATCGTCTATGGATCATCATTCCTACACAACGGAAGAAGTAGCAAATCGATTAAAAGTCTCAAAGTTAACAGTGTATGATTTAATTAAAAAGGGTGAACTACCTTCCTACAGAGTTGGTAGACAAATGCGTATCGATGCAGTGGACTTAGAACAATATATTCAGCAAATGAAAACAGGGAAAGTACAAACTGCGTCTATGAAACTAGAGGAGAAGAATAGAGAATCTTCCTGTGTAATTAGTGGACAAGAGTTAACATTAGATATGCTAGCGAAACATCTTGAAAGATTTTTAACAGGCTCTAGTATGCTCCGGGCTTATCAGGGGAGTTTAATGAGTTTAATTAAAATGTCTCAAGGAGAAGGAAGTATCGTTAGTTTACATTTGTTTGATGGAGATACAGGAGAATATAACATTCCATATGTAAAACGAATTTTAGTTGGACAGCCATGTATTGTGATGAACTTATTAGCGAGAAATGTTGGGTTTTATGTCCAAGAAGGAAATCCAAAAGGAATACAAAAGTGGGCTGACTTGAGTCGTTCATCGATTCAATTTGTGAATCGTGAAAAAGGATCGGGAATTCGTGTACTAGTAGATGAACAGGTGAGAATTCAAAATGTAGATAAAGCAAATATTCGAGGATATAATTGGGAAGAGTCTAATCATCTTGGTGTTGCCTCTCAAATTGCTAATAGGAAAGCTGATGTCGGCATAGGAACAGAAAAGGTAGCACAAATTGTGAATGTAGATTTTATTCCACTTATGAAAGAACAATATGACTTAGTAATCTTAAAAAATAAAGAAAATGAACAACTTATTGAAGCAGTAAAAGAAATACTGCAATCGACAGAATTTCAAAATGAGCTACGAGCAATTGGTGGGTACGATATAAGTAAAACAGGTCAAATTATATATGAAACAAATTGAAAAAGCTGCTTGTCTATGGACGAGCAGCTTTTTCTCTATATAAAGGGGTTAGGGGAAACAAGTTTATAGGACAAGACCTTGAGCAAGTGCGTAAATAAATGCTGTAAGAAGAGCTGCACCGCTTGCAAGTCCGATAAAGTCTAATTTGTTAAAAGTAATGTTGTTCATAGTTATCTCTCCTTATTTGTTTAATGTAGTAGCAACTGCTTTTGCATCGACAAGAGCGGATAACACCATACTCATTGTATTTACAAATTTATTTGTTTTCATTTTGTTCATCATGCGTATCCGCCCCTTTCCGAATTGTTGTTGCCCTTGTTTCTGTCTTAATTATATGAAATACGGCCAGGAGTAACTATCGAATTAGCTTACAGCAAGATTACACCTTTGTAARAATTAATTTTTGAAAATTGTCACTTAATTTTATTACCAACTACTAAAACTTAGTGTTATAATTGTTGTAAGGATATAATAAAACTTTGGATATTGAGAAAGGAACGAAACGAATGTATAAGCTAATTACATTTTAGTTGAAATATATATTTAAAACGCTTGGAAAAGTGGAGGTTCAAGGAAAAGAAAAATTACCGGAAGGTGGGCCGTATGTTATTGCTTGTACGCATACGAGTTTTATGGATGTTTTAATGCTGGCAGCTGGGATGTACCCAACGGAAATCCATTATATGGCCAAAAAGGAACTGTTTGAAAGTAAATTTACAAATTGGTTCTTTAAGAATGTAAATGCTTTTCCGGTAGATCGCGCAAATCCAGGGCCAAGTACATTGAAAATTCCATCCCGTTTATTAAAAGATGGGAAAGTAGTAGGGATTTTTCCAAGTGGAACGAGATCGACAGAGGATGTTTCTTTAAAAGCAGGAGCTGTTACGATTGCGATGCGTTCTAATGTTCCTTTAGTACCGGCAGCTTATGTTGGGCCATCAAGTGTAAAAGAATTAATTAAGGGAAAAAGAGCAAAATTAATTTTTGGTAATCCGATTCAAGTTGAAGCGGGAGAGACAGTGGATCGAAAAACAGCTATGAAAATGATGACGGATCAATTAAATACAATGTTTGAAGAATTAACAGAGACATTACAACAAAATAAAAAATAGGAAAAGACGACCGGGCATAGACGGTCGTCTTTTCTATTACTGTTTATATAAAGGGGAAGGGGACACAAATTTATAGAAGCGTAGCAGCATAAATGAAAGCTGTAAGAAGAGCTGAGCCGCTAGCTAATCCGATAAAATCTAATTTGTTAAAAGTAATATTGTTCATCATACTCTCTCCTTACTTATTTAATGAATGAGCAACTGATTTTGCATCGACAAGAGCGGATAACACCATGCTCATTGTATTTACGAGTTTATTTATTTCTATATTGTTCATCATGCGTATCCGCTCCTTTTCGAATGGTTGTTGTTACTTTCTGACCTAATTGTACGAAATATGGAGAGAAGTCACTATCGAATTAGCTTACAGGAGGATTACACTTTTGTAAGGAAACTGAACATCTATGTAAGGATATAAAAATTTGATAAGGGATTATGAAATTCGTCCGTTAAAGAAAGAGGTGAGCGCATGACAAATATTAGAGATATTGCAAAGCTAGCAGGTGTGTCCGTTATGTGTCATTACATAGCGGATTTTTTTGACTGGAAACGCGTTTCATACTTTATAACTGAATTATACCGGTTATGTAGTAATCTATGGATTCTTTTCAAGTGTTACGACAGTGAATAGAATTTGGAGGAGTATTAATGAATGAACTATTATTGAATGTGAAAAAGTATGTAGAGCCTGATGAACAAATCTTGTCTCTTGTGATAGGGGTATATGAGAAGGATAACTTTTTCTTCTCATATCAACAGGGGATATTTGTTGCTACTAATAGGCGGATACGTTATTAGCAGCTTTATTTGCTGGAGTGTTTGTCGGTATTGGATTAGGCTGTATGTTCCGAGCGGGAGGTACGTCTGGAGGATCAGCAATTTTAGCTCAGTTAGCGAATCAATATTTAGGATGGAGCGTTGGAAAAGGTGTTCTTATTATTGATATTGTTGTAATTGTAGGATCGGTATTCATTATTGGGCAAGAAAAAGCAATGTATACGCTCGTTGCAGTATTTATTGGAGCAAAAGTAATCGACTTCATTGTAGAAGGAATTAATACGAAAACAGCAGTTACGATTATATCTAGTCAACCAGATTTAATTCGTGAAACGATTACGAAACATATGACACGGGGTGTTACTGTTTTAGAAGGCCGCGGTGGTTATACTGGAAAAAATAAAGAAGTACTATATGTCGTAATTAATAAGCAAGAGCTTGTAAAATTAAAACAAGTAATCAGTAATGTAGATGAAGATGCATTTGTTGTTATTCACGATGTACGAGATGTACTTGGCGGTGGTTTTAAAGCAAGCTAAAAAGATGAACGAGGGGATTCGTTCATCTTTTTTTATTTTATAATTTTGGGAAGGATCTTCATTAGTTTTTCTTTTATTCGTTTTGCAAAGGATGGATTTTTACCAGAAGTTGATATGCTTATAACATATTCGTCATTTCGAATGATTGCAGGTGTATGAAAGGATGACTCTGTGCCATCACTTACGATATTAACCCATTGAAAATCATGTGCAGCTTGTTTGACCATCATATTTACATCATGATGATTTGTAGCAGCATAGATGAGATGAGCATCTTTAATATCTTCTTCTGTAAACATTTTTTCCTTCCATGTAATATAGGTGAGATTCTCCATTTCTTCACAAATATACGGGCTCACAATCGTGACACGAGCTCCTGTATTCTTTAAACCAGCTGCCTTTCGATATGCAATTTTTCCACCACCGATGATCACAACCGTTTTGCCCTGGAGATTACACATAATTGGATAAATGTTATACATGTACATATTCCTCCATTCGCTCTAATAAAGCAGATTTCATGTAGGAATCAAATTGAAGACAATTACAAGTTGTAACGTTAGCATATTTTTTTGTATGCCGATTTATTTTCTGAAGTAATAACCCAGTGAAGAGAAGATAAGGCATGACATATACATGCCTTGCGTGTGATGACTTTTCATTGAGTTCATCAGTAAAAGAAGGTGTTCCTTTTGTTAAAAAGGAGCAGGAAACCGGCAAGCAGAGTCTTTGCTGGGCAGCTGCCCCAATTTGTCTTAATTCATGTATAGGCTGAGAATCACTGCTACCACGGCCAACAAGTAAGATTTCACTATTTGGCATTGGCATAGCTTCACGTATTCGTTTTATGACAAGTTCGATCATAAGCGGATGTGTACTAAAAGGTGGTATAACTGAAAATGTAATGTGTGGATAGTGCTTTTTTATTTTCTCAATTTCAAAAGGAACATCACGTTTATAATGGGCCGCTGCAAATAATAAAACAGGGACAATTAAAATCTCAGTTGCACCTTCAGTGATTGCTTCTACAATCGCATCTTGAACAGTCGGTGTTGTTAGTTCGAGAAATCCAATTTTTTGGATATTTTCACTTCGCTCGTTTATAACAGACTGAACAAAGTGAATGAACTGTTTATTGCCTTCTTGTAATCTGCTACCGTGTCCAATATAAACGATGCCTTTCATTGTGTAATCACCCTTTTCTCATTGATGATAGTTTGTAATTGATAATCAATGTGATGAAGTCCAACTTTATTGGCATATTGTAAAGTTGGTTCATCGATATAGGAGAATGGTAAATTCAGAATATCTGTGAAACCAAGGCGGTTTACTTCTGTGATAAACGTATCGATTGCAGCACGTCCTTCAAATACAATGCTATCCCATGCGAATTCAGTCAGTGTACGTGAATGAACTTCATCAAAACGATGATCAATTTTATATTCGTGTGTCATGATATAAGAGCCAGCACCTATTTTTTCCTGAATGATGGCAATGCGGTTAATATTTCGACCTAAATAAACGGTTGTTTCGTTGGAAAGTGTTGCAGGTAAGCTTAAAAGCCCATACTGCATAAGTGCCTTCTGTGTAGCGGCATTCATATACTGCAATGTTGCTTTTAAGGAGCGAATATCTTTTTGATGCTGCGCACAGGATTGGAATAAGAGTGCTACACTTTCAGCTGAGCAGAAAACAAGGCGATTAGCTTCAAATACTTCAGAGAGTTGTTCAGCTGTTAGCATATATTCTTGCTTTTTGAAAGTTGGTATTTGATGTATTTCTGCGCCAGCTGCTTGTAACTTTTGCGCTAGTATACTTGTTTTGTTTGTTGCAGAGGCAAATAAAACTTTTTTTCCATGTAGTGGCTTGTGTTCTTTCCAAGCAATTTGTTTTCGTAAGGACACCACTTCACCAACAATTGTCATCGATGGATTTGAAATTTGTTCTTTTTTTACATCATCCACGATTGTGGAGAGTGTACCTGTAACAACTCGTTGTTTTCCAGTTGTACCCCATTCAATAACTGCTACTGGTGTATCTTTTTTTCTTCCTGTTTGTAATAAATTTTCGCAAATTACCGGCAAGTTTTTAACGCCCATGTAAAAAGCAATTGTATCGCTGTTTAAGAGGGCGCTGTAATTTACTTGGTCGCTAATTGCGCCTTTCGTATGACCGGTTAACAAAGTTACACTATTACTGTAATTACGATGGGTAAGAGGGATGCCGGCATACGCACTAGCGGCAATACTAGATGTAATCCCTGGAACAATCTCGTATAAAATGTTTTCTGTTGCTAAAGCGGCTGCTTCTTCACCAACGCGGCCGAAAATAGATGGATCTCCGCCTTTTAAGCGGACGACTGTTTTACCTTCTTTTGCAAACTGAACTAAATGAGCGTTAATCATTTCTTGTCGCATAATATGATTCGTTGGCATTTTCCCGCAGTAAACGAGTTCACATGTTGGCTTCGTATAGCGAAGTAAATTTTGATTCAATAAGCGATCATATAAAACAACATCAGCTTTCTTTAAGCAATCTATTGCTTTTTTTGTAATCAGTCCTTCATCACCAGGCCCAGCGCCAACTAAATATACGTATCCGTTCATCCCTACACCTCATCTATTTTTACTTGAAAGGAAACCCCAAAAGGGGCTTCCTTGTACAAGCTACATGTATATATAAATATCACCATCAATAACTTCTACTTCATATGTTTGAATACAACCATCATCAGGCTTTTGAACTTCACCTGTTATTAATGAAATTTTCCAGTCATGCAATGGACAGAAGACGAATTCTCCAGAAACAATCCCTTCAGCTAAAGGTCCATTTTTATGAGGACACCGATTTTCTACAGCGTGAATATCACCATTTGAAAGACGAAATAAGGCGATGGATATATCCTTAATTCGCACTTCCTTACCGATTTGCACAGGAAGGTCTTCTGCATGCATTATTTTTATTTTTTCTTTTGTTTGCAACATGTAGATCACTCCTTATTTTACAGTTTCTACTTCATACATGGCTTTTAATGATTTAGTTTCTAGCGCTTGTCCCCAAGCTTCTTCATATGTGTTACGGGCTTTCTGGAAACGTTCATTTAGCGTAGTGACCATGTTTTCATCTTGCAGCATTTCTTTTATATGATCTAATCCCATTCGTTCTACCCAAGGGGCTGTTCGTTCACCGTAAATACCGGTTTCGCGGTAATATTGTACATAAGCTGTAGCGATGCGAAGTACATCTTCTTCTGTAGGGACAATCATTACAAGATCAGCTTCACGAACTTCTGTACCACCGTTACCACCAATATAAAGTTGGAATCCATTTTCAACACAAACGACACCGAAGTCTTTCGTTAATGCTTCCGCACAGTTACGTGGGCAACCGGTTACACCCATTTTCATTTTGTGCGGTGTATCTACCATTTCTAACGATTGTTCAAGTAACATACCAAGGCCTAATGAATCTTTTGTACCGAAGCGGCAGAAAAGAGAGCCGACGCATGATTTTACATTGCGAAGGGATTTCGAATAGGCATAACCAGAAGTCATATCGAGGTCAGCCCAAACCTTTGGTAAATCCTCTTTCTTAACACCATATAAGCCGATTCGACTTGCACCTGTTATTTTAACGAGCGGCACATCGTATTTTTTCGCAACTTCAGCAATTTTCATTAAATCATCTGCAGTAGTAACACCGCCGTACATGCGAGGAATAACGGAAAATGTGCCATCATGCTGAATATTACCGTTCATTCTTTCATTAACGAAGCGGGATGATTTATCATCTGCATATTCTTCTGGACGTGCCATACGTAAATAGTAATTTAATGCAGGGCGGCATTTGGAGCAGCCGTCTTCATGTGCGAAACCAAGGACGTTTCGTACTTCTTTTGGCGATTTTAAACCTTTCTCATGAATTGCTGTGACAACTTCGTCACGGGATAAAGTTGTACATCCGCACATACCTACATTTTGAGCAGATGCATCAAAGCTATCACCAAGTGTATGGGATAAAATTTGTTCGACAATAGGACGACATTTTCCGCATGAACCAGCAGCTTTTGTACATCCTTTTACTTCTTCAAAAGTTGTTAAATCTTGTTCTAAAATGGCATGAACAATTGCTCCTTTTGTAACACCATTACATCCACAAACAGTGTCGTCAGCACTCATACTGGCAACGTCAAGGCCACTTTCTTCACCAGCTCTATGAAGAAGAGAAGCTGGTGTGTATTCTTGTATATCTTCTTCCTTTTTTAACATACTAAAGAGACGTGTACCGTCAGCCGTATCTCCATATAAAACAACGCCAACGACTTTATTGTCACGAATTAATACTTTTTTATAGGAACGCGTACATTCATTAAAGATTGAGATTGCTTTTGTTCCATCATCTTCATAAATTTGTCCAGCAGAGAATAAATCGCATCCTGCCACTTTAAGTTGTGTACCGACGATGCTACCTGCATATCCATCTGTTTGTGAATTCGTTATATGCTTTGCCAGTACGGTCCCTTGTTCATATAATGGAGCAACAAGACCATAGGCAATACCGTCATGCTCTGCACATTCACCAACCGCATAGACTGATTCATCATCTGTTTGCATATAGTCATTTGTAACTATGCCACGGTTTACAATTAAACCAGCATCTTTTGCTAAATGTGTATTTGGACGTATCCCAACAGCCATTACAATTAAATCGCATGGTACAACATCCCCATCTTCAAATTGGATACCTTCAACACGGTCAGTACCAAGAATTTTCACTGTTTTCTTTTCCATAAGAAACTTCATACCTTGTGATTCTAAGTCTTCACGCAGTAATGAAGCGGCTTTGGCATCGAGTTGTTGCTCCATTAAGTAAGGGATTAAATGAACAACGTGAACATCCATTCCTAAGTCAATAAGCCCCCGTGCGGCTTCTAAACCGAGTAATCCCCCGCCAATGACGACAGCCTTTTTATATTGCTTAGCAACATCCAGCATAAATTGTGTATCTTCAATTGTACGAAAGCCTGTTACACCTGGAAGTTGTGAGCCTTCAACAGGTAAGATAAAAGCGCTGGACCCTGTTGCGATAATGAGCTTGTCATATATGACAATACGGTTCTTTTCTGTAACGATGACTTGTTCTTCCCGATCAATATTTATTACCTTTTCATTTGTATAAAGCGTAATATCATTTTCCTCGTACCAACTGTATTCATTCATAATGATATTCTGGATATTTGTTTTTCCTTGTAAGACGTGAGATAGCATAATGCGGTTATAGTTTGGATGAGGTTCATCACCAAAAATAGTAATATCATAAAGTGCTGGATCTAGTTTTAAAATTTCTTCAATGCAGCGTATACCAGCCATACCATTCCCGATCATAACTAAACGCTTTTTCATATTCATTTCCCCTCTTAAATGTGAAATGTTTAACAAACTTGTATACTCGTATTATAGAATCTTTGGAAAGTGGAGGGTGTGATGTTTATCACAGTTTTGGAGAATTCACAAATTGTTAAAAATGATATAAAATCTCATTCAAATTCTTACAAAAATGTAAGGGAAATGTAATGGGATTCAATGGCGGAATTGAGTCCTTCTCTTTAAAATAAGTGTATAGAAAACTACACATATTGTGTGGAGGAGGAGTCTATCTTGGAGTGGGGAAGAGTAAAAAAGAGAGTAATTATTACTGGAATTACGATGGTAGCTGCCATTATATTATTGCTACCAACAAAGTTTGGGCCAGTAATTGATAAATATAATCCATTTTATAAAACGAAAGAATATTACACGATTGTGAATGATGTCGGTCAACATATTGGTGATGAATGGTATGAATATGAGTTTGTTGCATATGATGAAAAAGGTAGGGCACAGACGATAAAGAAAACAGTGAAGCACATGTTAAAACGAAATGAGTCATTGAAAATTACCGCAAAAGGACGTTACGGTGAATCATTGGTAGAGATTGAGGCTCAAAATATTCCTGTGCAGGCGAGAAGTAAGCTATTGGTGACAAGATAAAATATTGTAAAACACTGTAACATACTGAGTATGTTACAGTGTTTTTTATTACATATAAATCATTTAAAGAAGAAATTTTTCGGTGTTAGTATTTAAATATACGTTTACTATATAAAATAAGTTTTAACAATGCAGAGAGTATGGAATTTAGGGGATTTTAACTGTATAACAAGAAAGCGGACATAAGTTTATACGAGGATAACTGTAGCAGCAGAATTGAAATCCGTAAGAATAGCCGCACTGCTAGCAAGTTCGATTGCATCTAATTTGTTAAAAGTGATATTGTTCATGACAACATTGTAAGGTACATGTAAGGTAATTCGATAGTTGTCATTTGCGAATTCTATTACAATACAAGTAGGAAGTTTGAACATACAACTTTCTGTCTGAAATAGTGATGAATGTTTTAAAACCAACTATTGCGTAGCCATTATCTCTTTATGAGATGAGGCTATTTTTTTAAACCTTACAATATTGTAAGGTTTTCGTAAGTTAATTCGATAGCTTATTTGTCATATTTTCTGCATAATAAAAAAAGATAAAAAGTTAGGGAAGGTAATCAGAAGGGAGAAGAATGGGATGCAAAAAAAAGAAGTAGTTAAGTTTCCAATAAAAGATTTCTGTAGCTACTTTACTGTTGCTGTCGTATGTGTTGGACTTTTTGACATAATTACAAATTTAATTGTTAAATAATATAGATGAAAAAACAAGAAGGAGATTCCTTCTTGTTTTTTATTACCCTTAATCTGAAGCGGATTATGTTACATTTTTTATAATATTTTACTATTGATTTTCAGAAAATCAGTCTAAAGCACGATGTTAAGATAGAGCTTCGTTTGATATCATTTAAGAGTAACAGAGTGATAGATTGCAGGTAATTGTAAGGAAGGGCTGAAAGGGGACAAATTTCAGCAGAGAAAGAGGTAGAGGTAGTGAAAAAATTCTTTGTAGGATTTTTAGTTGTTCTTGGAATGTATTTGTATTTCCAAGGAGAGTCTGAAGGAATGGAAAGATTGACGAATCAAACAAGTTATGTTGACTCAGAGGAAGCAAAACAGATGAAACAAATTATTACTGAAGAAGCAAAGAAAGTAAATCTTCCAGAATGGATACCTCTTACAATTGCCGAGCATGAAAGTCGTTTGAACCCACGAAGTGTTGGAGACAATGGCACTTCTTTTGGATTGTTTCAGTTACACCGAGGTGGGGGACTTGCTCCTGATCACTTAACGGACGAGCAATTGAAGGACCCGCGGACAAATGCCCAAATTGCGATGCCTCATTTAATGAAAGGGTATAAAAGAGGTGTGCAAAAAGGTTTAACAGATTTAGCGTTACTAAAATATATAGCAAATACGTCTGGATGGCCAGGTAATTTAGGACCTGAGTGGACAGATCAAAATATGAAGTATAACGTTGGGCTAGAGAACGTGTACTATCGAAATAAAGGAACAATGAAAGAGTAGATGCTAAGCACCTACTCTATTTTTTTATAAAAAAGTTCCATTTTATTTTCTTTATAAGTAAATCCCATCTTTTTATATAGTAACTCACCATCTTTGGAAGGATGAAGCCATATTCGTTTTAGGCCGTTTTCTTCTTCTTGTGAATGTAATTCATCAACCTCTTTGAGTAAGGTAACGCGTAAATTAATTAATGGTTGTATGTCATGTAAAGCTGCTTTTCTAACGATATAATTCATTTGGTTTCACCTCTTATAATGAAACTGTAAAATAATTTGCCAGCTGCTGTTTCACATCTTCCAACTTTGTAGAAACTTGAGGGATTTTATACCCGACATATAATGGTGAAACAACAAAACGAGGAACAACTTTACAAATAATTTTTTCATCAAGGTGATAGAAGAATAAATTATAGCTGCTACAACCTTTATGAAAGTCCGTTAGTATGTAACGCACAGTTTGCTGAATATAATGTGCCATGGTGTCGATGGTTTTTATGTCTTCAATGACAATGTTAAATTCGGTAAAACCGATAATTGGCCGTGTAGAAATATTAAGTTCAATTTGTTCATCTTTTTTTACGGTTACGCCTTGAAAGTTTTCAGGTGCTATGTTTTCTAGGTAGTTTACATATTTCATTCCGATAATTTGCATATGTGCATGATGCAAACTTCCGCCTGAAAATGGACCGTGATTTTTATATAAAATAACAGAAGTAAATTCGTTGCTCTTTTCTAAAGCTAACCAATACTTTATAGAAAAACGCAGTAGTTTTTGCATATGTTCAGGTGTGTAGGTTGCAATATGATCATGACAATTCCCGGTTTCTATTAGAACAGTTTGAAAGGTATCTTTTAATGTTGGAAATTTATTTTTCAACCAAATAATGGAGTCTTCAGTTTCTAAAATATCAGTGAGATTTTCTCTATCGCAAAAAGGACAAGCAGTGCTTTTATTGCGAATACTTTCTGGTTTTTGTTTTCCAATGTCATTTAAAAAATAAAGTTGTTGTGTATCCATTCGTATATGCCCCTTTAAAAATATATGTGAAATTCCCGTCTACTATATTCGTGAAAGGGAAAGGGAAATCCTGTATAGTGGAAAAGGAGGAAATGATAAAAGAAGGAGATAGAAGATGGAAGAGCAAAAGGGTGTATCATTTTTGGATATATGGCGGACTGCTAATCCACCAAAAAAAACATTTGCGATAGGCTTGTTTTTTTCGATGCTATCAACAATAGCTGGGTTAGGTATCCCGCTATTGATTAAAGATTTAATGGAAGGATTTTCAAATGGCTTCTCCTTTTCAACGTTAGGAGTAATAGCTGGATTATTACTGTTCGAGTTTCTATGTGAAGCGACTTCTATGTATATGTTGTCTCGAGTTGGAGAAGGCATAGTACAGATAATAAGAGAGAAAGCATGGAGAAAATTATTAAACCTTCCTGTAAATTATTATGATAAAAATAAATCTGGTGAGATGATAAGCCGGGTAACAAATGATACAACAGTACTTATGACGCTAATTTCTGATGAAATTGTACAACTTATTACCAACGCATTATCTATTGTTGTATCAATTATTATTTTATTTATTTTAGATGTTCCGATGACGCTTGTTTTATTGCTAGCTGTACCTATTACTTTATTGATTGTTTTTCCACTTGGAAAAAAACTTGCGGACTTATCTGATCGAGAGCAGGAACAAATGTCAGAGTTAACGGCATTTTTATCACAAACATTAGGTGAAATCAAATTAATTAAGTCGTATAATGCTGAAAGGATTGAATATAAAAGGGGGAAAAATAAATTTCAAAGTCTATTCCAATATGGGATGAAGCAAGCGAAAATCAAATCTATATTAGGGCCAGCTTTAGGAATGTGTACAATAGTGGTGTTAATGAGTGTTGTTGGATTTGGTGTATGGCGAGTTGATCGGGGGTATATTTCTTCTGGTGAATTAGTAGCATTTATTTTATACCTGTTTCAAATTTTAATGCCGTTTGTACAAATGAACCAGTTTGTAACAAGTTTTCAAGAGGCAAAAGGCTCTACACGTCGTCTCTTTCAAATATTACATGAAAAAGAAGAACACGCCTTTTTACCGCAAAAAGTTGATATACCAGAAAAATTGGAGTTTCAAAATGTGAGATTTCATTATAATGAAAGGGATCCTATTTTAAAAGATATTTCATTTACAGTGAGAAAAGGTACAACGACAGCGCTTGTAGGGCCAAGTGGTGCGGGGAAAAGTACAATCTTTTCATTGATGGAACGATTTTATGAGCCAACAGATGGGGACATATTCTTAAACGGAAAGTCATATCGTGAGATGAATATAGAAGCATGGCGAAAGCATTTTAGTTATGTTGCCCAGGCAGCTCCTTTATTGTCTGGAACAATTACGGACAATATTACATATGGTATGGATCGTAATGTTTCACCAGAAGAAGTCGTTCGTGCAGCGAAGCTTGCGAATGCACATGAATTTATTATGGCGTTTCCAGATGGATATGAAACAGAAGTTGGAGAGCGTGGAAATCAATTATCGGGTGGTCAAAAGCAGCGAATTGCCATTGCGCGTGCTTTGTTACGTGACACAGAATTTTTATTATTAGATGAAGCAACAGCAAGTCTAGATTCGGAGTCAGAAGCGAAAATACAAAAAGCAATTGAAAATGTATTTGCGAGTAGAACGACATTTGTTATTGCACATCGTTTATCAACGGTAGTACAAGCAGATACCATTTTTGTAATAGAGAATGGCAGTATTACAGGAATTGGTATACACGATGAATTAATGAAGCATCATACATATTATAAAAAGATTGTAGAACAACAATTTTTAATAGAAAAAACAAAAGACAAGATATCCTAATTGTACTTGGGTATCTTGTCTTTTATTTTTTTTGTAATAATGTGTATGGATAATATAGAGTATTTTCATTTTGTTTCTTTTTTCTATTTTTCAGTGCATGTAAGGCAAAGAATGTACCTACAATTGTAAAGATGGCTTTCTTCATATTCATTTTCCCCTTTTTATTGTTCATTTAATTCTTGGCTAACTGCTTTTGCATCAATTAAAGCGTGGAGAATCATTTTTACCATGTTCATCATTTTTATTCCTCCTTTTATAGTCGGTTTAGTTCTTTTACAACTGCTTGTCCGTTTACTAACACCTCGAAGACTGCTTTTACGATTTCTTTCATCATGACTGTTTCCTCCTTTTGTTTATCTCTTGCTTACATTTTTATTGTATAAGGAGGCACGATTTCGTACTATCGCTTTCCATTACGTGAACATAACAGTTTTGTAAGATTGGATGTAATTTGTTGAAATGTTTAGTCTATATTCATTATTTTCAAAAAAATGACTATTCAAACATCAAGTGGGGAAGTATAATAAAGGAGTAAGTATTAAATTCCGTACGAAAGGAGTGAATGAGATGAAACGTTCTTTAGCTGCACGCGCAAAATTTTTAGATTTTATCTATTTTTGTCGTGCGATTTTTCATGATGTGATTGCTAACGGGATACGTATGCCCTTTTTTAGCAATTGCATAGTAGCTATTGAACGATAGAAATCTCTTCACCCATTTTATAGGACGTGTGAAAAGGGAGCTATTTTGCTTCCTTTTTCTATGCCAAAAACCATGGGGAAAGTTTCTTTCCCCATGGTTTTTTACGTTGAAAGGAGTACGGAAAATGACAATTTGTAGTGTAAACAATGTAACGAAATCTTTTGGTGGAAACATCATATTTGAAAATATATCGCTTGAAATCCAAAATGGTGAACGCATTGGATTAGTTGGCAGAAACGGTAGCGGGAAAACCACAATTTTTCAGTTATTAACAGGAATAGAGAATGTAGATGCTGGAGCAATTCATATGAAAAAAGGGACACGTGTTGGTCATGTAGCACAAATTCCGAAGTTTGCTGGTGAAACGAATGTATATGATGTATTGAGCTCTGCCTTTGTAAAAGAGAAAGAATTAGAAAGAAACATGCGAAATTTAGAGAAAAGTATGGCGGAGGAACAAGATCCAACTAGTTTAGAGAGGTTAATGGAGAAGTATGGCGCAGTACAAGAACAATTTTCGTTTTTAGGTGGTTATGAAATAGAAGCGAACATCATGAAAGTAGCAAATGGTTTACAAATAACGGAGCTATTTTCTCGAGTTTTCACTGAGCTGAGCGGCGGGGAGCAGACGAAAGTAAGTCTTGCTTATATGCTGCTCAAGAAACCAGATTTACTGCTATTAGATGAACCGACAAATCATTTAGATTTATTTGCAGTAGAATGGCTCGAACAATTTTTGAAAGAGTATACAGGAACAGTTGTTGTGATCTCACATGATCGTTATTTTCTTGATGAAGTTGTTACGAAAATTTTTGATTTAGAAGACGGAGAACTGCATGTATATCATACGAACTACTCACAGTTTGTGAAGGAAAAGGAAGAAAGATTACTCCAAGAGTTCCAATCTTATCAAGAACAGCAAAAGAAAATAAAGAAAATGAAAGAAGCAATTAAACGTTTAAGGGAATGGGCAAATCAAGCGAACCCCCCGAATGAAGGATTGCATAAACGTGCTAGAAATATGGAACGCGCGTTAGAACGGATGGAAAAGTTGAAGAAGCCAATTTTAGAAAGAAAGCAGATGGGACTTCAGTTTGAAGGACAAGAGAGAAGTGGCAAAGATGTTGTTGTAATGAAGGAAGTGGGCAAAGGTTTTGCGGATCGTACTTTATTCCGAGGAGTAAATTTACATGTTCGTTTTCAAGAGCGAGCAGCTATTGTTGGACGTAACGGTACAGGAAAAACAACATTATTAAAGCTATTGTTAGAGGAAATGAGACCGGATGCTGGGGAGGTCAGAATCGGTAGTAGTGTGAAAATCGGTTATTTATCGCAGCATGCATATGAGAATGTAAAATATGATGTATTAGAAGCATTTCGGGAGCATGTAGCTGTAACTGAAGGAGAAGCTCGCCATATATTAGCTCGCTTTTTATTTTATGGTCCAGCCGTTTTTAAAAAGGTCAATCAGCTTAGCGGTGGTGAACGAATGAGATTACGTTTGGCACAGCTTATGTATCAAGATGTAAACCTCCTTGTGTTAGATGAGCCTACAAATCATCTTGATATCGAATCAAGGGAAGTGCTGGAAGAAGCACTTGAACAATATAATGGAACCATTCTTGCTGTTTCACATGATCGTTATTTTTTAAATAAATTGTTTGAAAAAACATATTGGATTGATGAACACACATTGTTTGAATTTGCCGGGAATTATGCTTGGGCACGTCAGAAATGGACAGAGAGAATAGAGAAGGAAGAAGTGAAACAAAAAGAAGTTCCAAAAATAAAAGTGATGAATGTAAAGAAGAAGGAATCTAATGATGTAGAAGAAATTGAAGATAAGCTTATGCATATAGAAGAAGATATATATGCGTTGGAGTGTACAATGGAAGAAACAAGCAACATTGAAATACTGGAACAGTTATATAAAGAAAAAACGGAAAAAGAACGATTACGGGCGGAATTATATAATCGATTAGATAGTATGATGGAATAGATGAAAGAAAAACAAGTCGCCCTCTCAGGAGATGTGGAGGTGACTTGTTTTTCTATTAATATCCGTTAATTCGAGATGAAAATGGTATAATTTTCTTTATGTTATATTGTGAAAACGATTTTTTTTACATGTTGGTATGATTTAAAACAACATTTCAAAAATGCGAGGAGAATTTGATGTTAGGGTATGCACGTCTCATTACGATTGTTATGATTTGCATGGTATATATAAATCATGTTTCACGTGAAACAGAAAATTTACAAATCTTTGTTGGTATTGCATGTTTCATTTATGTTGTAAATCATGTTTTACTTATCCAACCACATCAAGGAAGAAGGCGTGAATTTTATGCATTCCTTTCAAATGGGATAGTTACAGCGTTATTAGGCTTTTTATTTCCCGAGACATGTTTGTATTTAATTATATTTGGGATTGATGCCGTGGGGGTATTTATTCATACGTGGCGGAAAATAGTCGTATATTTTTTCGTGAGTTTTTTCTTTTTATGCTGGTTTGCTATTTTACTATATACGTATCAATATACTGGAAAGATAGAATTTGATAACAATGCTATTAACTTTATGTTCGTTGTCTTCAGTGCTTTAGCCGGGAACTTAATTAAAAAGCTGACAGTGGCCCGCCAAACCGTCGACGATCAATATGAAAAATTGACGTTATCACATATAGCTCTAAAAGAAGCGCATGAACAATTACAGCTTTATGCGAAAGAAGTAGAAGAACTAACTACAGTTCGAGAGAGGAACGATATTGCCCGAGAAATTCATGATACAGTTGGTCATAATATGACGGCTTTACTTGTTCAATTGCAGCTTGCAGAGGCTTTATGGAAGCAAAAGTCAGATGCAACAGAAGAAGTTTTACATACATGTCATGAATTAGCTAGAAAATCTCTTCAAGAGGTAAGGGCTTCAGTCCGTGCGTTGAAGGAAGAAAAAGATCTAGGAAACATAATAGAAAATATGAAAGGAATGTTAAATGAATTTTCAAAGGTAACGAAAGTACAAGTAACCTTTCATTTACAAGGGGATCCAATCATAATCCCGTTGTCATTACAACCTACCTTGTTGCGTATTATGCAAGAGTCATTAACAAATGCAAAACGCCATGGAAAAGCTAGTTTATGTAAAGTTAGCTTATTGTGTTTAGATGAAAAAGTTATGCTATCGATTACGGATAATGGTGTTGGCGTAAATGAACTGAGTCCTGGTTTTGGGTTAATGAATATGAAAGAACGTGTAGGGGAACATGGTGGAATGATCCAATTTGAGAGTGAAAAAGAGAAGGGATTTCGATTACAGATTGAGTTCCCACTTAAGGAAAAGACGTGGGTAATAGGGGGAAAGATATGATTCGTATTATGATTGTTGATGATCAATCACTTATTCGTGATGGTTTAGCAATGCTATTAAATTTACGTTCAGAACTTGAAGTGGTGGGCACAGCAAATGATGGGGATGAAGTAGTTCGAATAGCAGAACAATTACAACCTGAAATTATTTTGATGGATATTCGAATGCCTCGTATAAATGGCGTTGAAGGAACTCGTTTAATAAGGGAAAAGTTTCCTGATATGAAGGTTCTTATGCTGACGACATTTAATGATAGTGAACTTATTTTTGAAGCATTGGAACAAGGAGCGAGCGGTTATTTATTAAAAGATATGGAGACGGACGCAATTGTGCAGGCAATATTGACAGTCCATGGAGGAGGAGCCGTTCTTCCGCAGGATATAACAGCTCAAATTGTGAAGGAACTAAAAAGAACAAAAGCGGTGGAAATATCAGAAAAAAGTCAGCCAAAGCAAATGGAGCAACTAACAGAGCGTGAAATAGATGTATTAAGGGAAATAGGCCTTGGATTAAATAATAAAGAAATTGCTAAGAAATTGTTTATTACAGAGGGAACTGTAAAAAATCATGTTTCTAATTTAATTAGTAAGCTGGAGCTGAGGGATCGGACACAGGCAGCTATATATGCAGTAAGATACGGTATTACAACATACACATGACTTTTGGCATAGAGAAAAATAAAAAAGCAGCAAATTATGCTGCTTTTTTATTTTGCATTTCTATCTTAAGGGTGATGGAAGAAAGAGGATGTTTTTTTACAATGAAATTGTAGATTAATGCAAAGGGGCTGAATCGACATGTTAGTCGTAGATCATATTACAAAGTCGTTTGGAAAGAAGGAAGTTGTAAAGAATGTATCTTTTGAAGTTAAGAAAGGAGAAACATTTGGTTTGCTTGGTCCAAACGGTGCAGGAAAGTCGACGACGATATCAATGATTTGTGGGCTTATTCCATATGATGGCGGTGATATAAAAGTTGGGGGGAAATCTGTAAAAGAATATCCATTAGATGCGAAAAGGAAGATCGGTATTGTCCCGCAAGATATTGCTTTATATCCTACGCTTTCAGCGAAAGAAAATTTAATCTTTTGGGGGAAAATGTATGGTTTAAGTGGAGCTATTGCAAAGAAACGAGCAGATGAGGTATTAGCATATGTTGGTTTACAGGATCGCGCAAAGGACAAAATTGAAACATTTTCAGGTGGAATGAAACGCCGAATTAACATTGGTGCAGCACTTATGCATGAACCGGAGTTATTAATTATGGATGAGCCGACAGTTGGAATTGATCCACAATCACGGAATCACATTTTAGAGACGGTAAAAGGATTAAATGAGAAAGGCATGACGGTCATTTATACGAGCCATTACATGGAAGAAGTGGAGTATTTATGTGAACGAATTGCCATTGTTGATCATGGAAAGGTAATTGCATTAGGAACGAAAACTGAGTTGTGTAATCGTCTTGCTGATGGCTTTATGGTGAAGTTACAACTGAATCGTTATAACCAAGAGCTATTGCAGAAAATAAAAGACATACCCACTGTAGAACGGATTATCATCGATGAGGATACAAATACACTTGATATTGGATTGAAGAATGGAGAAGCTGTTGGTACGGTTGTTTCGGAAGTTGTAGAAAAGCATGTGCGAATTTTAAAGCTTGAAGTACAAGAGCCAAATCTAGAAGCTCTCTTTTTACAGTTAACAGGGCGTTCACTTCGCGATTAAGGAGGTTAGGAACTCATGAAAAGTTTTATTATTGCATGGAAAGATTTGAAAATTCGTTTAATAGATCGGCGCGGATTTATGATGATGTTACTTATGCCACTTCTATTAACAGCTATTTTAGGATCAGCACTAAGTAACATATTCGATAATGGAGGATTACCTAAAACGGTAATTGGTTATTATCAAGAAGGAACAGATGAGTTTGCAAATATATTTCAAAAAGATGTATTGCAATCAAAGGAACTAAAAGATGATGTAAAAGTAGAAGTAGTAACCTCGCAAAAAGAGCTAGAGGATATGGTACAAAAACAGAAAGTTGATGTTGGAATTATCATTCCAAATAGGTGGAGTGAACATATACAAGATGGAAAATTAAAAGAACCAAAACTGATTACAGATCCATCAAAAGATATACAAGCAAAAATCGCTGAATCAATTATTCGTTCCTTTTCAGAACGTGCTCAAACAGTTGCTGTCTCTACTAAAAGTGTCCTAACAGACTTAGCAAAATCACAGCTAGGAAATATTGAACAGGTTGCAAAAGAGGTAACGGCTGATTTACAAACAGTGGCGACTTCAAATACGGATGGAATTGAAAAAGGAATAGTCGGCAAAAAAACAGTTGCTGCGATGCAATATTACGCTGCGGCAATGTTAGTCATGTTTTTATTATTTAACATAACAGTAGGCGCGAAATCTATTGTGACAGAGCAACGAACTGAAACATTAGCAAGATTATCAAGTACACCGACAAGCTCTTTTGCCATATTATTAGGTAAATTTTTAGGTACATTACTATTTGCTTGTATTCAATTTGGAGTATTTGTAGTTGCTACTTATTACGCATTTCATGTGAATTGGGGTGAAGATGTTTCACAAATTGTAGCAGTAGGAATTGCTTATGCAATTTGTGTTTCTGGCTTATCTATGCTCATCGCGGCATTTATTCGTGAAGAAAAAACAGCGGATTTAATGGGTGGCATTGGAATTCAGTTGTTAGCTATATTAGGTGGATCTATGTTACCAATCTATGCATTTCCGGATACTCTTCAAACAATTGCTAACATTGCCCCAAATAAATGGGCACTTACAAGTTTTTTAAACATTATGTCGGGTACATCATGGTATGCGTTACTTCCAGTTATCTTAAGTTTATCTAGTGCGGGTATTGTTTCCGTCATCATAGGAACCTTCCGTTTGCGTACGAGATAGGAGGAGAAATAATGAAGAAAGTTTGGGCACTTTGCTGGTTAGAATTAAAACAAATCTTAATTAAGCCACAAAGCTATATACTCATGTTCGGAATGCCGATTATTTTTACACTTATTTTTGGCGGACTTTTAGGTGGAAGTGGAAACGAGAAAGTAAATATTAGTTTAATAGACCAAGATGGGTCTACATTATCCAATTCCTATTATAAAGAAATAAAGAAAAGCGATTTAATTTCTATAGAGAAAGTAACAGATGAAGAAGCGAAACAGAAAATCGAAAATAAGAAGTCCTCGGGTATTGTGACAATTCCAAAAAACTTTCAAAAGAGTATGGTAGACGGGAAGATAGAGAAGGTTAAATTTCAATCAAGCGCTGATTTTACCGGAGGAGCTTCTGTAGAACAGATATTACAAAGTACAATGAAAAAGATGGAAATAGAAGTAGCAGCAGCAAGGGATTCAGAGAAAAATGGGGGAATGGCTTGGGAGAAGATGTATGAAATGATTCATACAAAGGTAGAACCAGTTTCACTTCAAAAGGAATCCATTGTACCTGGGGAGAAAAAACTGAATAACGTAACAGGGCGAGCTGCAGGGTTTTCCATTCTTTTTGTAATGATTGTGATGCTAAGTGCGACAGGAACAATTTTAAAAGCAAGACAACTTGGCGTTTGGTATCGTTTATTAGGAACGCCTGTTTCAAAGGCTCAAATACTTGGGGGATATATACTTTCCTTCTTTTTAATTGGATGGATTCAATTTGGAACTTTAATGGTATTAACGAATGTTTTGTTCGATGTACAGTGGGGAAATCTACTAGGGATAATCATACTTGTCTCAGTGTTATTGCTAGCGGTCATTGGTTTAGCACTATTATTAGCAAGTATTGTGAAAACAACGGAGCAGCAGTCAGCTTTAGGTAATATCGTTGTTATTTCAACTTGCATGATTAGTGGGCTGTATTGGCCAATTGAAATAGAACCAGAATGGATGCAAACTGTAGCAAACTTTATTCCTCAAACTTGGGCAATGCGCGGGTTTACCGAATTAATTGCAAGGGGCGGGACATTGGCAGATATAGCAGGATATATTGGTATACTTATGTTATTTGCTGGTGTATTCTTTATAATTGGTTTAACAAGAATACGTTATGATTGAAAAAAGAAAGCAGAGTCTACAGCTTCGCCCGCTGAACTCTGCTTTCTCTTTGTGTATCGTCTTCCCCTATAGAAATAGCAATCGCAATTCCGAGCATAAAGAGAAATGCTAAAAAGAGGACGAACCTTGGGAAGAACGGAAATAGTAGCAATGCCCCGACTATCATGAGTGTTAAAGCAACATAGTGCAAGACATATTGGAATAGTTTGTCCATATTTTCGCCCCCCTTTTTGGTAGTTTGTTAGTATTCTATGCTCGTCCACTGAATAATAGAATTATTTTTTTAATCGTTTCTTCATAGTGAAAAATAAGGGATGATGGACACAATTGGGAGGAAGGAATAATCTTAAAACTAATTCTTACCATTTTTATGGGTAAAGTGAATATTGTTGCAGAAAGGAGATTACGATTTAGCAATGGTATCTACGCCAATGATTGATGACCCAAGTGGAACGATTGAAGAGTTCGTTTCAACTAGTAAGCGAAATTATGATGGATATCATAATCCAAAAGTGGATGAATTGGCAGCTCAAGCATTACAAGTATTAGACATTGAAAAATGAAAAGAAATTTATAAAAAACTGTATCAAGAACTAAGTGAAGATCCACCAGTTATTTTCTTAAATAATAGTAAAGTTGTTTCTGCATATAATGCGAGAATACAAGGATTACAGGAAGATAATTATAATGGTATATTGTTAAGTCTACCTAAATTAAAGATCCAGCAATAGCTTTTATAAAAATCTTAAAATATTTAAATAGAAAGAATTGACAAAATATAACGGACGATATAAGCTAATAACCATAAAGTCTAGCGGAAAAGTCGGAATAAGAATGTTACCCCTCGTAAACATCTATTTTTTTGTATTTAAAACCGACTTTTCCGATGGGTTATAAAAATGTTGCTGTGGGAGGCATATATAAGGCAAGCAGTTCATAAGGTGTAATTATTAAAAAAAGTTAGGGTGGGGACAATGAAGAAAAAGACAAAAAAATGGGCTGGTGTATTTTCTATTTTACTGAGTAGTTCGCTTGTGTTATCGGCTTGTGGGGGACAAGAGGATAAGGCTTCGACAGAGCCGGCAAAACAGCAGGATGTGAAAGATTTAAAAATAGAGAAGGTTGCAGCGACAGATAAATCAAAAAATCCTGAGAAAGCGAAACAGAGAAAAGATACACTTATTGTAGGAATTTCAAAGCCTGGTGGTGTGTTCTTACCTTATTTCCAAGAGAATGGTTGGGACGGTAACGTAACATCAGTTATATTTGCATCTCTTGTATCAACAGATAAGCAAGGGAAACCAGTTCCAGAGCTTGCAGAGAAATGGGATGTATCTTCTGATCAATTAAAGTACACGTTCCACTTACGAAAAAATTTGAAATTTAGTGATGGTTCACCGTTAACAGCAGATGATGTAGCATTTACATTAACATTGCTACATGATAAGGCTTATGAGGGTGGAACAGATATTTCACAGTATGCAATTAAGGGTGGCAAAGATTATAAAGAAGGAAAAGCTACATCTATTGAAGGGATTAAAGTAGTTGATCCACAAACAATTGAAATTACGACAGAAAAAGTAAACTCACAAGCGTTAGTAAACTTCGGAGGACCTGTCTTATCTAAAGCATATTATGGAAAAGACTATAAGCAAAACACAAGCTTAAATTATTTAAAAGAGTTATATGGTAACCCGGTTGCTGCTGGTCCTTATAAATTAGAAAAATATATTCCAGGTCAAGAAGTACGATTTGTAGCAAATGAGCAGTATTATGCGTGAAAGCCAAAAGTTAAAAACTTTATTTACAAAATTACATCACCAGATACAAGTTTCCAATTATTCCAAACAGGAGAAACGGATTATGAAGGATTTGCTGCTAATAATGACAATATTGAACAATTAAAGAGTTTAGGTTTTGCTAACTTCAATATTGAAACAGTAAGCTCATACTCATTCGTTTACTTTAATAATAAGAAGCCATATTTAAAAGATAAAAAAGTACGTCAAGCACTTATTTACGGATTAGATCGTAAAAAATATGTAGATACAAACTTCCAAGGAAATGCTTCTGTTGCAAATATACCAATTTCACCAACTTCATGGGCATATGATGATAAGGGTATAAATCAATACGAATATAATTTAGAGAAAGCAAAAAAATTGTTAGATGAAGCTGGTTGGAAAGTTGGATCTGATGGTATTCGCGAAAAGGATGGTCAGAAATTAAAGTTAAGCTATTATGCAGCAAGTGGAAGAAAGCAAGAAGAGGTATTTATACCAATTGCAAAAGAGAACTATAAAGCATTAGGTGTGGAGTTCAATCCGGAAATTATGGACTTTAATACTCTTGTGTCGAAGGTTGGAAAGTTTGATTATGATTTAGCAGCTGTTGCGACACCAATTATTTCTGATCCGAGTGAAACTGTAGGTGAGTTTGAATCTACGCATCCAGATAACTCAGCGGGTTATAGTAACCCAAAAGTGGATGAATTAATTAAAAAAGGTATTGAAACAGTTGACATTGAAAAAAGAAAACCTATTTATAAAGAGTTATATAAAGAATTAAGCGATGATCCACCTGTAATTCTATTAAATTATCGCAAAAGTATTTCAGCACACAATGCACGTGTGAAAGGAATTGACCCAGAGAAATACGATAGTATTAGTTCAAACCTGCCTGTTTTATCTATTGAACAATAGGGATAAGTAAGGAGAAGTAGAAGACATTTTTTCATACAGCTGTAAGGTCGTGCTGTTTTGAAAAAATGTTCTTCTATTTTTAAGTAACTATGATTGGGGAGACAAAAAGTGAAAACATATATCATTCGTAGGTTTCTACAAATGATTCCTACATTGCTTGGTACATCTATCATTATTTTTTTCTTATTTGCTCTCTTGCCGGGGGATTATGTTGATTCTAATCCAAAGTTAACACCAGAACGCGCACAGGAATTAAGAGAATTGTATGGATTAAATAAACCGATTATTGAGCGGTATTTTCATTGGTTAGGTAATGCGTTACACGGTGATTTTGGTTTCTCGTTGCAATATCAAGAGCCTGTAACATCATTACTTAATAAATTTATTTGGAATACCTTTATTGTTGCTGTTGCAGCTTTATTTTTCACTTGGATAATTGCACTTATTGTTGGTGTTGTTTCAGCGACAAAGCAACATTCATGGTTTGATGGACTTGTAACAATTGGTGTCTTTGCAGCGATGTCGTTCCCATCATTCTTTATCGGTCTATTTTTAATTAAAGTATTTGCTGTTGATCTAAATATATTGCCTATTGGTGGCATGATTGATATAGGAAGTAACTCGACTGGTTTTGCTTACATATTAGAAGTACTAAGACATATGGTTTTACCGGTATTTATTTTAACGCTCCTTGGTGTTGGCTCATTAACTCGTTATTTTAGAACGGGAATGCTTGAAGTTGTAAGACAAGACTATATTCGTACTGCTCGTGCAAAAGGGTTGAAAGAAAGAGTGGTTATTTATAAACATGCATTAAAAAACGCGATTTTACCAGCAATCACATTACTTGCATTTGAATTACCAGGGTTGTTCTCTGGTGCAATCATTATTGAACAAATTTTTAATTGGCCAGGAATCGGAAGCATTCAATTAGAAGCGTTGAGTTTTCGTGATTACACAGTGTTAATGGCATTTACAATGTTTCTCTCTTGCCTAACAATTATCGCAAACTTTTTGGCAGATATCGTTTATGCGATTGTCGATCCACGTATTCGATTAAAGTAGGGAGGGAGAAAGATGGAGACTGTTGTAACAGTAAAGAAGAAAAAAAAGAAAAAAGGAAATGTGACTTCACCTTGGCATCAAGCATTTACCAGAATTAAGAAAAATAAATTAGCGTTGTTTGGTTTTTATATCCTAATTTTTATGTTTGTATTTTGTTTTATTGGGCCATTTTTTTCACCATACGTTTCTGGAACGATTCAAGTCACACAAATTAATAAGCCACCCAATTTTTCTCATTGGCTTGGTACAGATCAGCTTGGAAGAGATATTTTAACACGATTAATGCAAGCGGGACGAATTTCATTAACAATTGGTTTAGCTTCGATGGTACTATCCGTCATACTCGGTGCATTATTAGGAGCTATCTCTGGTTTTTATCGTGGTATTGTAGATCATATTATTATGCGTATTGCAGACGTGTTAATGTCTATTCCAGGATTACCATTACTTATCATTATGGGTGCCATCTTATCAGAATGGAAACTTCCATCTGAATATCGACTTTATGTTGTTATGATCATGTTAAGTTTGATTGGATGGCCGGGGCTTGCACGTCTGGTACGAGGACAAATTTTAACACTTCGAGAACAATCATTTATGCAAGCTGCTGATGTATTAGGATTAAAGGATTACCGGAAGATTGTACATCATTTAATTCCGAATGTATTCCCTTTATTAATTGTTGTGGCAACGTTAGGTGTAGCGGGAGCTATTTTAAGTGAATCAGCATTAAGTTATTTAGGTCTTGGGGTTGTTCCACCTACGCCATCATGGGGGAATATGATTAGTGCAGCAAACTCATTAATTGATTTCCAAAAACGTCCATGGTTATGGATACCGCCTGGTTTTGCGATTTTTATAACAGTTGTATCAATTAACTTACTTGGTGATGCACTTCGTGATGCATTAGATCCAAAAATGAAGCGGTAGGTGAGGAATCATGAGTAAAGCAGTAATAGAACTACAAGATTTACAAACACACTTTCATACGGAAGAAGGTACAGTGAAAGCTGTGAATCATGTTAGCTTTTCTGTACGAGAAGGTGAAACAGTTTGTGTAGTGGGAGAATCAGGTTGTGGGAAAAGTGTAACGGCTTTATCTATTATGGGACTTATTGCGGAATCTGGCGGCATTGTTGGCGGTGATATTCTTTATGAAGGCCAAAGTCTTTTGGGGATGAAAGAGAAAGAACTTCGAAGTTTAAGAGGAAATGATATCGCGATGATTTTTCAAGAACCAATGACATCTCTTAACCCAGTTTTTACTGTTGGAGAACAAATTGTTGAGACGTTAAGAGAGCATGAGCTCCTTAGTAAAAATGAAGCATATAAAAAAGCTATTGAATTAATTCGTAAGGTTGGTATTGCACGTGCCGATGAAATTGTTCATTCGTATCCCCATGAGCTAAGCGGTGGGATGCTGCAACGGATCATGATTGCGATTGCACTGAGTTGTAACCCTAAATTACTAATTGCTGATGAGCCCACAACAGCACTAGATGTTACAATTCAGGCGCAAATACTAGATTTATTAAGACAGGTAAAAGAAGAATTTAAAACATCTATTTTATTAATTACACATGATTTAGGTGTTGTAGCAGAAATGGCAGATTATGTTGTTGTGATGTATGGTGGCAAAGTCATTGAAGAAGCACCTGTACTGGAGCTATTCCAAAATCCTAAACACCCATATACAAAAGGATTATTAAAATCAAAGCCGGTAATGGGGAAACGAACAGATAAACTTTATTCGATTCCGGGGCAAGTTCCAAACTTAGTTGGTTTAGATGAATTTTGCTACTTTAGCGGTCGCTGTGAACATTGCATGGATATATGTAAGAATGAGGCGCCAGGCCTTGGAGTGCATGAAGATCATCATAAAGTAGCTTGCTGGTTATATGAGGAGCGTGCTGAGCAATGAGTGAACCTTTATTAGAAGTGAAGAATTTAAAAACGCATTTTCCGATTAAGGGCGGCGTATTTGGTAGAACGATTGGGCATGTAAAAGCAGTAGACGGAGTAAGCTTTACGATTAATAAAGGTGAAGTGTTTGGTCTAGTAGGTGAATCTGGAAGTGGAAAAACGACAATTGGTAAAACCATTCTTCGTCTCGTTCAAAAAACAGAAGGTGAAGTGAAATTTAAAGGGCAAGATGTTCATACGTTATCGAAAGAGGAATTACGAAAGTATCGTCCTAATATGCAACTTGTATTCCAAGACCCGTTTAGTTCATTGAATCCACGGATGAGAATTGGAGAAGCGCTTGGTGAACCAATGCTAGCACATGGCTTAGCTACGAAAGAGAATGTTCGTGAAAAAGTGTTAGAAGTATTAGAACTATGTGGTTTAGCACCATATCATATTGATCGTTATCCGCATGAGTTTTCGGGAGGACAACGCCAGCGTATTGTTATTGCAAGGGCGATGGTATTAAATCCAGAATTTATTGTTGCTGATGAACCTGTTGCAGCATTAGATGTATCTATTCAAGCACAAATTATAAACTTGTTCAGGGAATTACAAGAGAAAAAAGGTTTATCCTATTTATTTATTTCACATGATTTAAGTGTTGTCGAACACTTATGTACAAAAATTGGAATTATGTATTTAGGGACAATCGTGGAAACAGCTCCCCGTGACGAGTTGTTTGCAAATCCGCTTCATCCATATACGAAGGCGCTGTTATCAGCTGTACCAATTCCTGATCCCGCTGTTAAGCGAGAACGAATTATTTTGCAAGGTGATATTCCAAGTCCAGCGAATCCACCTTCAGGCTGCCGTTTTCATACACGTTGCCCGTTTGCGACGGATATTTGTAAGCAAGCTGTACCAGAATTTCGTGATATTGGGGAAGGGCATCTCGTTGCTTGTCATCATGTATAAAAGAAAAAGGACTCTTTCAAATATGAAAGAGTCCTTTTTTATTTGCTTGATGATGGTTGTTTTAGTACATACTGTTCAATTGCACGAGCAACACCATGCTCGTCATTTGTTAATGTAACAACATCACATAATTTCTTTACATCTTCTTCAGCATTCCCCATAGCAACAGATAGGCCAGCTACCTCTAGCATTGGTACATCGTTAAAGTTGTCTCCAATGGCAATCGTATCTTGAATTGGAATATTGAAATAAGACGCCATTTCTTGTAATCCATTTCCTTTATGACCATGCTTGTCCATAATTTCTAAATTTGTCGGAGCTGATGCTGTAACCATAATTTCTTTATCTTCTTGTAAAGACTGTAGTAGTTGTGAGCGATGCTCTGCGTCAAACGTCAAAATAAAGAATTTCGAGATTTCTAGCTCTGGATTATTTACGACATCTTCGATTTTTTGGAAATCAGTAATTAAGTTCGATTTTTTTTGCTTCTCTGTAATTCGTTCCAGTTCTTCAATTGTGACATCAAGTGCATGCTTATTTTCTTCGAATGCATGCATTACTTTTTCATTCCAATTATAAGGAGAATAAACTCCTTTATTTGTGTACAACTTATATGGAAATCCTTCAGATTCTAGTAATTTAGCAAGCTTGTATACTTTATCATTTTGTAAACAACGTGCGTTAATTACTTTTCCGTCAACATAAACAATTGCCCCATTACTTGCTCCAACTGGAAGTGATAATTGATACTCTTCCAATAGTTTTAAAGCATCTTCTTTTGCACGACCAGAGCAAATCATTACAACATGACCGGCTGCTTTAGCATCATGAATAGCTTGTAAATTTTCCTTGGAGATTTCAAGTTTAGATGATAGTAGTGTACCATCCATATCTAGTGCGACTAATTTCAAACTGACCACCTCTTTGTTTTTTATTATACATAGTTATCTTGAGGAAACATATAAACTTATCTTGGGCTTTATGGAAATGTTAATGAGACAAACCTTTAAAATGATTCCGAAAGAGTATGATGAGGGAGCAAAATTGAAAAGGTACTCGTTCTACTACGTTTTATTTCGATTTGCAACCTAATATTACATTAATGTTACAAGTATGTATGTGTTGGAAACCGCTGTATAAAGGGGTTTATAAAAAATATTAATAATATCGTAAAAAAAATGTAATAAATTTTCCGTATTCATATTGCAGTATGAAAAAACTTATGTTACATTAATGTTACAAACGTTACACAAGTTAACTTAATGTAACGATAAGATAAAAACTATGAATTAATCATTTCTTAGAAATTACATATAAATATCTATTGATAAGGAGAGCGTAAATATGAAAAAAGAACAAGTATTACAACTAACAAAAATGGATTTATTAGGATCAGCAGGTGGAGCAGCAGTATTAACAGCATTAATCGTACTTCTTTCTAACGTTTTAGTATAATAGAAACTTTGTACAAGCAGTAGAACGGATCGTATCAAATAAAAAAAGTTATGAACTGAAGGGAGAATGGAGAATATGGAAAACAAAGAAGTGTTACAAGTAACAAAGATGGATTTATTAGGATCAGCGAGCGGAGCAGCAATATTAACAGCATTAATCGTACTTTTTTCTAACGTTTTAGTATAATAGAAACTTTGTACAAGCAGTAGAACGGACAGTACCAAATAAAAATAAAGTTATGAATTGAAGGGAGAATGGGAAACATGGAAAACAAAGAAGTATTACAACTAACAAAAATGGACTTATTAGGATCAGCAGGAGCAGCAACAGTATTAACAGCATTAATCGTATTTCTTTCAAGTGTATTAGTATAATAGAAGTTTTGTACAAGTAATAGAGCAGAATGAAGATTGCAAAATAAAGCTGAAAGGAGAATGGGGAATATGGAAAACAAAGAAGTATTACAAGTAACAAAAATGGATTTATTAGTATCGGCGAGTGGAGCAGCAGTATTAACAGCGCTCATTGTATTCCTTACAAATGTATTAGTATAATGAATATAGAGAAACAGAATTACCTATATCTTATTAAGACAATTATCCTAAAAAAATAAAGGCCCTAACGTATTATAGATGTTTAATATGTTAGGGTCTTTTTATTTTTGAGGTAACAAAGAGACATACTACCAGCTTTGATTATGTTGTTTTAAATAGAAAAAAGTCGAATTTTATATGGGAGAAAAAAAGAGGTATTTGACAGAAAAGATAGAAAACTTTAAAAGTCAGAAATTTGTTAGCTTGCTAACTAATTTTTTTATTGGTAGATGGAAGCGTTTTCGGATGGTTCTAAGTATGTAACATTCAATTTATTTACAGGGGGATGAGGAATTTATGAAACAAAAATCTATGGATACGTTAGCTGCACAAATGGAGGATTTCTTTCCGGTACGTGATGTCGATCATTTAGAATTTTATGTAGGAAATGCAAAGCAATCAAGTTATTACCTTGCAAGAGCGTTTGGATTTAAAATTGTTGCCTATTCGGGATTAGAAACAGGGAATCGTGAAAAAGTATCTTATGTTCTCGTGCAAAAAAACATGCGTTTTGTTGTGTCTGGGACTTTAAATAGTGATAGCCGTATTGCAGAATTTGTAAAGATCCATGGTGACGGAGTGAAAGACGTAGCTTTACTTGTTGATGATGTTGAGAAAGCATACTCAGAGGCTGTAAAACGAGGTGCGGTTGCGATTGCTCCACCTGAAGAGTTAACAGATGAACAAGGAACATTAAAAAAAGCAGTAATCGGTACGTATGGCGACACAATCCATACGCTAGTAGAGCGTAAAAATTATAAAGGAACATTTATGCCTGGTTATGAGAAGATTGATTTTGATATTCCGAGTGACGAATCAGGCTTAGTTGCTGTAGATCATGTTGTTGGTAACGTTGAAAAAATGGAAGAGTGGGTTAGCTATTACGAAAACGTTATGGGCTTTAAACAAATGATTCATTTTGATGATGATGATATTAGCACGGAGTATTCCGCGTTAATGTCAAAAGTTATGACAAATGGAAGCCGTATTAAGTTTCCAATTAATGAACCGGCAGATGGAAAGCGAAAATCACAAATTCAAGAGTACTTAGAGTTTTATAACGGTGCAGGTGTACAGCATCTTGCATTGTTGACAAATGATATTGTGAAAACGGTTGAAGCGCTTCGTTCAAACGGAGTTGAATTTTTAGATACACCAGATACGTATTATGAAGAGTTAACAGCACGCGTTGGGAAAATCGATGAAGAAATTGATAAGCTAAAAGAGCTTAAGATTCTTGTGGATCGTGATGATGAAGGGTACTTGCTACAAATTTTCACAAAGCCAATTGTAGATCGCCCAACATTATTTATCGAAATTATTCAGCGTAAAGGTTCTCGAGGATTCGGAGAGGGAAACTTTAAAGCTCTATTCGAATCAATTGAAAGAGAGCAAGAACGACGCGGAAATCTATAAAAATTTACTTATCAGTGGGGGCTGTGTCTCCCACTGATTAAAGTTTCATTTTGTATAAATAGTGAGGAGGAAAATTGATGAAATTGATTACATTTCGTCTTCCTTCAGGAGAGATGCGAGCTGGTTGGCTGGAAGGTGACAAAGTAATTGATATGAATATAGCAAGTAATGGCACTCTTCCTTCATCTATGCTTGCTTTTTTAGAGAAAGCAGATGAATATGTAGAAATAGCCCATGGTATTCGAAAACCAACAAGTGGCATGTACGCTTTGGAAGATGTGCAGCTTTGTGCAGCCATCCCAAACCCAGGTAGTGTTCGTGACTTTTATGCATTTGAGCAACATGTTAAAACGGCTCGTGGTCGTCGTGGATTAGATGTTGTTCCAGAGTGGTATGATATTCCGGTTTTTTATTTTACAAATCATCGTGCTGTCATCGGGCCAGAAGTTACAGTTTCTTGTCCGAAACAAACTCAAAAGCTTGACTATGAGTTAGAAATCGCTTGTGTTATTGATCGCTTGTGTTATTG
>NZ_JBFTMC010000029.1:0-51378 GCF_056396765.1 Bacillus sp. 05T22 | reverse complement strand
CTACAATTGTGTGCGAATTCAAGAAAAATTAAACCACCTATCCCCTAAAGAATATAGGGAACAGATGGTTTAGGTGTTTTGATATGTGTCCCGTTTTCGGGGTTCACTTCAATTTAAGATAAGGCTTTTTTCTTTGTATAACTTTTACTATTAGAAGGATCATAGCATCGCCATCAAGATAAGATTTTGAAGTACTTTCAATAGGGGGTTCGATGGTCAAGATAGAAAAAATCGTTTGGAATCGTCTTATTAGCTCTAAATCATATAATAGGCATAGAGGGAGTTAACTGCTTTTCTTGTTTTTGGTTGGTGTCGTTATTCGCATTATACAAGAATTTGGAATGGTACTCCTTTTTGTGTCCTCAAAACCCTTGGTATATTAGAATTGGAAATTATGAAATTGATTCATATGATAAAATTGGATCGCATGTAATTTTGAACATTTCCGTAGAAAATAAAAGACGGAAAATCGAAAAGAGTCTGGATTGTATCAAAATTCTTTTTGTAGAGAGTAGGGTGAATACATGAACGAACAATATTATGATGCAGTACTAAATATAAAAACAGTAGGAGAACAAAAGGGATTCAACAAGTCGTTGCACTACCACCGTTATGAACCGACGCCATATAGCGCATTGGAAACATTATTTAATCAATATGAACTAAGCAGCAGTGAGCGAGTTGTTGATTTTGGATGCGGAAAAGGCCGGCTGAATTTCTATATTCATCATGCATGTGGTGCGTCAGCTGTTGGAATAGAAATGAACGAGATGTTCTACAAAGAAGCAATGGGAAATTTAGAACGTTATGCAAAGAAATCGAGAAATAGTAAAGATAAAATTCAATTTCAATGCTGCTTAGCGCAAGAATATGAGATTGATCCGCGTGACAATCGATTTTATTTCTTTAATCCATTTTCAGTGCAAGTGTTTATGAATGTAATCAATAATATATTGCTTTCGGTGGAGGAAGTAGAGAGAGAAATAGAGATTATTTTATATTATCCATCGGAAGATTATATCTTTTTCTTAGAGAATCAAACGGCATTTGAATTGAAAGAGGAAGTTAGATTGCCTGGGGTGTATGAGCGGAATGGGAACGAGAGGTTTTTGATTTATGGATTGAGAAGCTAGAAGGAGTAAAAAGATAAATAGTAAATGTCAGTGAGTATTTAGAATTAAATACGGTGAATCGTATCATAAATAAAACATAATGAAGTACAGGATATTTGAACTTTGCTCATTATGTAAGATTGATAGGGGATAAAGCGTATTAAATAAAAAGGAAGCAAGAAGATCTTAAAATACAAAAGTAGCTTCTCGTTTTCATATAGGAAAACATTGACTCCCATCCCCAACAAGCTATAATAAAAACTAGATGTTCGGTTCAAACAAAATATGATACAAAAAGAACATATAACATAGATTGAAAAAATACTTTCAATCTATTATTTTTGCGGCTTTTAGAAAACGCTTACATTTAGTGTGGAGGGAGAAACCATGTCTAAGTTCACAGAGTATTTTTTAATGGAAGCTAATAATGTTATTGAGTATGTGAAAGAGAAGTTACCAATGTTTGAAAACGCAAAAGATTTGCAGTGCAAGGAAATTGGGGATGGCAATTTAAATTATGTGTTTCGTGTTTGGGATAAGGGGAAAGGAACTTCTGTCATTGTGAAGCAAGCCGGAGATACGGCGCGTATTTCAGATGAGTTTAAGTTGTCTACGAATCGAATTCGCATTGAATCAAACGTTTTACAGTTAGAGGGGAAGCTGGCACCTGAGCTTGTACCAGATGTATATTTATTTGATAGCATGATGAATTGCTGTGTGATGGAAGATTTATCAGACCATACAATTTTACGGACGGCACTGATTAACCATCAAATGTTTCCAAAGCTTGCGGATGATTTAACTACTTTCATGGTAAACACGCTTTTATTAACATCTGATGTAGTGATGAATCATAAGGAGAAAAAGGAACTTGTGAAGAATTATATCAATCCAGAGTTATGTGAGATTACAGAGGATCTTGTGTACTCGGAGCCATTTACAGATCATAACAAGCGCAATGAGTTGTTTTCGTTAAATGAAGGTTGGATTCGGGAGCATATATATGGAGATGAAGCACTTCGTATGGAAGTAGCGAAGCTTAAGTTTTCGTTTATGACGAATGCGCAGGCACTACTTCATGGTGATTTACATACTGGCTCTGTGTTTGTACGAAAGGATTCTACAAAGGTCATTGATCCAGAATTTGCTTTCTATGGTCCGATGGGATATGACGTTGGGAATGTGATGGCAAATTTAATATTTGCTTGGGTGAATGCAGATGTAGCGATGGTTGATGGAGTGGAAAAAGATACCTATATGAGTTGGCTGGAGTCTACGATTATAGATGTAATCGACTTGTTTAAGAAGAAGTTTTTAGAAGCGTGGAGCACGCATGTAACAGAGATTATGGCAAAGGAAACTGGCTTTGATTGTTGGTATTTGCAATCTGTGTTAGTGGATACAGCGGTTGTGACGGGTTTAGAGTTGATTCGCCGCATTGTTGGATTAGCAAAGGTGAAAGATATTACATCGATTTCAAGTGATGAAGCTCGGGCGAGAGCAGAACGGATTTGTTTACAGGCAGCGAAGAAGTTTATTTTACGAGCAAATGAATATAAAACAGGCGCTAGTTTTTTACAAACGTTAAAAGAGCAGTCTGTCCATAGTGCAAAGTAAGGAGAGAAGATGATGACAGAGCAATTAATACCAATTCAGTGGAAAGATGATGCTTTAGTTTTATTAGATCAAACTCTATTACCGAATGAGGTAGTCTATGAATCTTTTACAACAGCTGAGGGTGTATGGGATGCCATTCAAGTAATGAAAGTACGCGGGGCACCGGCGATTGGTGTTTCAGCAGCTTACGGTGTGTATTTAGGTGTAAAAGAGACATCCGAAGATTCAGTGGAGTCATTTATAGAAGAAGTAAATAAAGTCTGCACGTACTTAGCGACATCTCGACCGACAGCGGTGAACTTATTTTGGGCACTTGAGAGAATGGAAAATGCGGCAAAAGAACATTCCCATTTATCTATCGCTGATTTGAAAAATAGGTTATTAGAGGAAGCAAAAGGAATTCATAAAGAAGATGAAGAGATTAACCGCCAAATTGGGGAATATGCATTAACATTGTTCCAAGATGGCATGGGTGTACTAACGCATTGTAATGCAGGTGCGTTAGCAACAACGAAATATGGTACTGCAACAGCGCCGATGTACCTAGCGAAAGAAAAGGGATGGGATTTAAAGATTTATTCTGATGAGACACGTCCTAGATTACAAGGATCTACGTTAACAGCACTAGAACTTCAGCGAGCTGGGATTGATGTAACAGTCATTACGGATAATATGGCGGCAATGGTTATGTCACAAGGAAAAATTGATGCAGTTATTGTTGGCTGCGATCGTGTAGCGGCAAACGGTGATGTGGCAAATAAAATTGGAACGCTTGGTGTATCCATTTTAGCGAAATATTATAACATTCCATTTTATGTTGCAGCACCGACTCCGACAATTGATGTAAAAACACCAACAGGTAAGGAGATTCCAATCGAGGAGCGTGATGCTTCTGAAGTGATTAACCGCTTTGGGCAATATTCAGCTCCAAAAGAAAGTAAAGTATATAATCCAGCGTTTGATGTAACACCRCATGAGAATGTAACAGCAATTATTACGGAAAAGGGAATTGTTAGGGCTCCATTTACCGAGAATTTAAGAAAGTTATTTTAGTAATTATGAAATATATAAGTACAAATTGAAAAACTGATATAAAACCTTTCTTTTTAGATGGGGGAGAGCGTCCGTCCATGCATAGAAGCGGCCAGAGCCTCATTCTGCCCCATACCAAGTTAAAACAGGGAGAGAAAACGAGTGCAGATCATGTGTTGTTTTCATAGCAGTAACTTATATGTGAAAACCAAAAAGGAGTTATCCCTAAAAAACACGATAGGAAATGGAAATTTCACTTTATATAAGTACAAATTGGAAAAACGATTTAAAACCTTTCTTTTTAGGTGGGAGAGAGCGCCTGTCCATGCATAGAAGCGGTCAGGTCCTCTTCCTGCCCCATGCCAAGTGAAAACAGAGAGAAAACAAGTAGCGATCATCTTTTGTTCTTCGTAGTAGCGACTTATATGTTGAAAAATCAGGATGGGTTTATATAGAAAATTGCTTATGTATATTAGACATATAAGAAAATAACTAAAAAGAGGACCGATTATCATGTCTAATTCACCGGTAGAGAGAAGAAATAAAATCATTGAGATGCTTGAACAAAGGGAGCACGTGGATGTTTCATATTTAAGCGATGCTTAGTAAATCGAATGAAGTCATTGTTTTAGCAGATCATACGAAGCTCGGAAAGGTTGCTTTCTATAAGGTTTGTGATAAACAGGGTATTACAAAAATTATTACAGATGAGCTCATACCGTTGACACCACTGCAGCAAGAATGTATTAACAGCTATAAAGAATATGGTACACCCATTATTCTAGCAAACTAGTCGTCACAAGGTTCACACCAAGGGGGATGTATATATATGTTACTACAAAAAGAAAGAGAAGAGATTGTAGCGTATGGAAAGAAAATGATCGCTAGCGGATTAACAAAGGGGACTGGGGGTAATATTAGTATTTTTAATCGTGAACAAGGTCTTATTGCAATAAGTCCAAGTGGTTTAGATTATTTTGAAACAGTGCCTGAAGATGTAGCTATATTGAATTTAGATGGTGAAATTGTGGAAGGTGATAGAAAGCCTTCTAGTGAACTAGATATGCACCTTATTTATTATAGAAAGCGTGAGGACATCAACGCACTTGTTCACACGCACTCCCCTTACGCAAAAACAATAGCATCATTAGGATGGGAACTTCCCGCAGTATCTTACTTAATTGCTTTCGCAGGGCCGAATGTACGTTGTGCGCCGTATGAAACATTCGGAACAAAGGAACTAGCAGAAGCGGCTTTTGAAGGAATGATTGATCGCCGTGCGGTTTTACTTGCTAATCACGGCTTAATGGCCGGTGGGAACAATATAAAAATGGCGTTTACTGTTGCGGAGGAAATTGAATTTTGCGCGCAAATTTATTATCAAACGAAGTGCATTGGAGAGCCAAAATTGTTGCCAGAGGAAGAGATGGCAAGATTGGCGAAGAAGTTTGATGGGTATGGGCAACAATAGAATTAATAAATAGAAAAAGTCCCTCGAGAACAAATCGATTCTCAAGGGATTTTATTTTTATTTCTTAAGTAACAAATACATAAAATAAGGAGCACCAATCAAAGCAACCATGATCCCCGCTGGAATTCCACTTGGCTCTACAATATGACGACCAATTGTATCTGCAAGTAACAATAGCCATCCCCCAATTAAAATGGCAACAGGAAGAAATAATTGATGCCTCGGCCCGACTAAAGATTTTGCGATGTGAGGAGCCATAAGTCCGATAAAGGCAATTCCTCCTGTGACTGAAACGGCAGAAGCTGCTAATGCAACGGCTACTATAAGGAGTGAGCGGCGTTCTTTTTCGAGTGCGACACCAACACCAATTGCTACATGCTCGTTTAAAGCAAGGAGATTTAAGCGATTTGCTTTATAGAGAGTAAATGGAATGAGTACAGCTAACCATGGAAGAAGGGCGAGAACAAAAACCCAGTCATCTCCCCAAATGTTTCCGGCAATCCATTTTGCGATAAAGTCTACTTTTGCACGTTCAGCAGATGAAATGAGAACAATCATCGTTCCAGAAAGTGCGAATGCAAATCCAATTCCTGTTAGTGTCAATCTTATTGGCTGAAGCCCAGCAGTTTTACTATATGAAAATACATAGATGAGACAAGCTGTAAGAAAGGCACCGATAAATCCCACAATTGGCAGGAAGTAAACAAATGAGCCTGCGTCTATTGGAAAATATAAAAAGAAAAGGGCAACTGCAACGCCTGCCCCTGAGTTAATACCGATAATACCAGGCTCGGCTAGATCATTACGCGTTATACCTTGTAGTATAGCTCCTGATAAGGCAAGTGCCATACCAGCTAATAGTGTAATCACAATTCGTGGTAATCGAAGAGAAAATAAAATAAATTCTTCTTTAAATGTACCTTGGCCAAAAAGTGTAGGTAGCAGTCTATCATAGGACAATGAAGCTGCTCCTAAGCCCATTCCAATTGTAATGGTTGCTGCAATAAGCAGGAGTAAGGCAAGTACGATTACTCGTTGTTTTTTAGCTTGTTGAATCATGAGAACGACCTTCCTCCTTTACGTACGATGAATAGGAAGAATGGTAAGCCTACGATTGCGACAATGGCAGCTATTGGTGTTTCATAAGGAGCGTTAATTGTGCGTCCAAGTGTGTCAGCTAATAGCATAAAAGAAGCACCCGCAATAGCAGACATCGGTATAACAAATCGATAGTCAGGTCCGACAATAGGGCGGACCATATGAGGTATCATTAAACCGATAAATGCCATGTTTCCAACAAGTGCGACAGAAGCACCAGCGAGTAAAATGATGACAATAAAAAGAATGATTTTAATGACGATGATTTTTTGACCGAGTCCTATTGCTACTTCTTCGCTTAAGCTAAGAATCGTCAATTTCTTTGAAAATAAGATTGCAATGAATATACTGATTGAAATAACTGGAACAATGACCTGTAATTGGCTCCATGATGTTCCGATTATGCCCCCGGCAGTCCACATGGATACATCTTGTGAGATTTTAAAATAAATCCCGATGCCTTCTGAAATCGCGACTAAAAATGCTGAAACCGCGGCACCAGCAAGTACGATACGAAGAGGAGAAAGCCCACCTTTTTTCATCATACCAATTCCGAAAACCATAATGGCGCCGATAGCAGCACCGATAAAACAAGCAATCATTATATAAAAATAGTTTACAGAAGGAATAAGGGCAAGTGTAATTGCCAAGGCAGCGTTGGCACCACCAGTTAGCCCGAGTAATCCTGGATCAGCGAGTGGATTTCGCGTTATACCTTGCATAATCGCACCAGAAACAGCGAGCCCAGCTCCAACAAAAATGGCTGCAATTTCACGTGGTAAGCGAAGTTCACGGATAATGGAGAACTTTTCTCCATTAGCATTAGAAGTAAGCGCTATCCATACATCCTTTATAGTGGTATCTGCTGCGCCAAATACCATGGCAGCCATAAATATAATAAAGAACACAATGGTTCCTAAAATGAGCTTGTATACAAAGGAAGTGGAACGTAGATTGTCTTTTGTCATTAGTTTCACATCTTTTCTTTTCATAGAATAAAGGAAGAGGAATTCTTTAAATAAGAATTCCTCATTGTTGTGTTATTTACCAAGAAAGCTTTTCTTGAAGAAATCTAGTTGGAAATCTAATGTGATTGGATCATTAAAATAGAATTCTTTCGCGTTTATTTCAAATGCTTTATTGTTTTTAACAGCTGGAATGTTTTTGTACGATTCTGTTTCTTGGAATGAATTATTCGTATCGTTGTTTTTACTTATAATTAAGTAATCCCCAGCATACTCAGGTAGAACTTCAGCAGATAATGCATAGTAGCCATCTTTTAACGCTTTTTCTTTTACTTTTTCCGGCATTTTTAATTTCATTTCTTGATACAGGATTTCTGTTCCACGGCCCCAGTTATCGCCGAATACATAGATTTGTTTGTCAAAGTTTTCAATAACAGAAACGGTTGTATCTTCACCAATTTTTGCTTTAATATCTTTTCCTGCAGCAGCAGCACGTTTTTTGAAATCATCAACCCAAGCTTTTGCTTCTTTTTCTTTATTTAGTAGTTTACCGATTTCTAAATGTTGTGTTAAGTAGTCAACTTTTCCATATGTGAATGTTACAGTAGGAGCGATTTTCTTTAACTTATCGATATTTTTAATGTTTGATAAACCAATGATTAAATCTGGATTTAATTCGATAATTTTTTCAACATTTTCATCAGATACTTCTGTAACATCTTTTAATTTATTCTCAAAACGCGGATTCATTTTAGACCATGAATCTACACCAACAAGGTTTACACCTAAAGACATTACGTTACCTGCGAATGATGATAGTACAACAACGCGTTTTGGATTTGCAGGAACTTCAACTTTACCATTCTCAGATTGGTATGTAATTGTTTCTGATTTGCTTCCCTTTGCATTTGAATCGTTTTTCTGATCTGTCGAACCGTTGCTACAAGCACTCATAACGAGTACGAATAGAACTGTAAGTGAAATGAATAACTTTTTCATTTTTTCTTTCTCCTTTTTTATATAGCTTTCTAACGGGATAGATGTCGTGCACTTAGTAGTTAAGGAATCTTATAAATCTTGATATCGAGATTTATTATAATAAAATACTTGAGTGATCTATAAATAAACGAGCCGCTATTTCCCCTACAAATTTGTTAATAGTTTACAAAACGATAATGATTATCAATATCGATTCTTTAATAATATAATTTTATATTTTTTTATTGTCAATAGTTATTTTGATTGAAAACCTGAAGGAAAAAGGTTATATTTTATTGAGAATGATAATCAATTGTATTTGATAGCTGGGGAGTGAACATAAATGAATCCAGAAGAATTATTTGATGTGACCGTGATTGGAGGAGGTCCGGCAGGGCTTTATTCAGCGTTTTATAGTGGACTAAGAGAGATGAAAACAAAAATAATTGAATTTCAACCACAGTTAGGTGGAAAGATACACGTTTATCCAGAAAAAATGATTTGGGATATCGGGGGACTGCCGCCAGTTACTGGAGCGCAGTTAATTGAGCAGCTTGTGGAGCAAGGGTTAACATTTCATCCAGAAGTAGTGTTGAATGAAAAGATAGAGTCAATCACTCGGAATGAAGAGGGAGTTTTTGTGCTAACAATTTTCTCTGGTCAAAAGCATTTTTCAAAAACAGTTATTGTAGCTACTGGAAGTGGAATATTAAAACCACAAAAGTTAGCAATTGAAGGTGCAGAGAGGTTTGAAGTATCAAATTTAAATTATACTGTCAAATCTTTAAAGAGTTTTAAAGATAAGACTGTAATTATTTCAGGTGGAGGAAACTCAGCGATCGATTGGGCAAATGAATTAGAGCCCATTGCGAAAAAGGTTTATTTAACATATAGAAAAGATACCTTAGCTGGTCATGAAGCACAAGTTACTCAGCTTATGAATAGTTCAGTGGATTGTCTCTTTAATACGTCGATTACAAAGTTGATGGCTGATGATAATCACGAAGCAATTGAATATATTGAGTTAACGAATCATGAAACAAGTGAAGTTTCTCATTTACCTATTGACGAAGTCATTATTAATCATGGGTATGAACGTGATATGACATTATTGGAAAATAGTGAACTAAATGTTGAAATCGTTGATAATTATTTTATTGCCGGGAGTGCGAACAGTGAATCTTCAATAGAAGGGCTATATGCTGCTGGAGATATTTTAAAGCATGAGGGCAAATTGCACTTAATAGCTGGTGCTTTCCAAGATGCTGGAAACGCTGTAAATAAAGCAAAACAATTTATCCAACCAGATGCGAGTGAATATGGAATGGTCTCTTCTCATAATGATGTTTTCAAACAACGTAACCGAGAACTTATTAAGCAAATGATGAAATAATGGGTAGTGTTGAGAAGTTTAAAGAGTGGAAAGAAATAAATAGAGAAGAATATGTAAATGAATTATGAGAGATTTGAAATAAGTATCTTTTTAATAGATAAACACCCAGTTACTTTCCCATCTTTATTAAGTAAGGAAGTAGGCTGGGTGTTTATCTGTTTACTATCTTTTTTCTGATTTGTATTACACCGGTTTCTTCAGTTCACGTCTTTTACATGTATTTTGAGAAGAGAATACATGTAAAAGACGTGAACATTTGACTTGTAAATCTTTTTTGGGGGTTTATATTTTTTATAGACAAGGAAAATTATGCTGTTCCTTGTGCGTACTGATCAGGAAAGTGCTTATTTTGCACAGAGGCAATATATTGTTTCCCGTGTTTTCTAGCCAAAGATTCTAGTATGTGACGTACACGTTTTGTAAGATGCCCCTGGTTTTGTAACGCTTCACAGTATGCATCATAGTAAGCATATTTAGCCCAAAGAAAATCGTCTTGTTGAAATATGAAATGATGTTTATACCATTCTCCAATTGTATTATAGTTTACGCTTTCATTTGCAGCCTTTGTTTGTTCAATGATTCTTTTTGGTAAAGCTTTAGAAAGCTGAGAAGCAGTATTTGTTGTTTCAGTTTGTAATGATTGCTCTAACATTGTAATGATGTGACGAGTAGCCATATGTTTAACTCTCCTTTGTGTAAATGGATAAATGCCATCTATATTTTTTAATACTTACTATATTATTATACAATATATGGAATGCATCTACCTGCTTTTTGATTTGTATTTACAAAATCTTTTTATTTTATTTATAAAAATCTTTTATAATAATGTAGACATAAAAAATAATAAGGGAATGAAACAATTGTATATAACGGTAAAAGAAGCAGCAGAATATTTAAATCTTCCGGAATCTTACATTGAAGAACTAGTTCAGCAAAAACGAATTCGTGCCGTGTATGACGGTGAGCAATATTTGCTGAATAAAGAACAGTTCAATACGCATTTAGAGCAAATGGAAAAATATAAACAGTTAGTAGAAGAAATATTAAATGAGCCAATTCCAGAGGATATGGATGTAAAAGACGAAGATTAAAACTCATGGGCCTATAGCGTAGTACTCTATGAAAAATGATACAGAATCATTTTTATCCTGCTATTTGTGGGCAGTAATATTCCCACTTTAATTTCAACAAAAGTAAAGAAGCTAGGTGGAGAATAAACTGCCCGTAAAAGCCCGATTGGTGAGGGCTAATACTAGTGGAGGATGAAAAATCCTCTACTAAGTAAAGTTTCACTTTATAAATACTGTTTCAAGATCTGTAGGATAAGTATCTTGAAGCGGTATTTTTTTATGATGAAATAGTAAAATTGTGTGCATAAATGGCGGCTAATGACATGCTGGGTATTGATAGAAGCCATGTTAGTCTTTTGTACATCAGAGATATACATATTGGATAGATGTACCCCCGTGTTAAAAACATATTTTTATATAATGGGACAGTCATAGAGAACGTAACCTGTACAGATACATATACTATCAGTGCAAACGACTTATAAAACAATGAAAGGGGTTTTCTCATGAGCACGATTAGTAGTGATTTGTTGTATGGATTGATTGGAGAGAGTGTTAGAGTGAATCGAGGTGGACCAGAGTCTCAAAAAGGTACAGTGGTCGCAGTGTATTCGGATCATTTTATTTTATTGAGTGAAAACAGAACGTTTTACTATTATCAGTTTCAACATCTAAAAAGTATTACAAAAAATGCGAAAGATGTTGCTGCAGACATTGGAGTTTTACCAACATTTGCACAAGGTGAAGATTTTCAAGGTTTGCTTCAAAATTTAAAGTATCGTTGGGTGAAAATTAACCGCGGCGGCCCAGAAAAGATTGAAGGAATTCTACAAGATGTTTCTTATGAATATGTGACATTAATTGTAAAAGAGGAAGTTGTACAGATTCCACATTTCCATATTAAAAGTATGAATTATGGTCTGCAAGCACTAGAAGAAGATGACTATCAGTCAAATAACCAACAATCCGATCAGACAGCATATGTTCAATATTCAAGAGCAAGAGCAACAAAACAATCAAGTCGATATAATCGATCCAAATAATAACAAAAGAGGGGAAGGAGGGATGAAATTGGAAAATATATTTCCTGAAAATCAAATAAAAAGCTTGGTTTATCAAGGTGTAAAAGTAAACCTTGGTGGACCAGAAAGCCGTACAGGTGTGTTGCTGGCAGTAGGTGATGATTATCTTGTTCTGCAAGGAAATACAGGAGAGGTCATTTATTATCAACAGAAGCATGTAAAGGGTGTTGTAAAAAAAGCAAAAGAGATAGAGTTAAATCCTTATTTTATTGAGCAATCCTATGCGGATGGTGCAACGTTTCAAGAGATACTAGGTAGTCTTAAGTATAAATGGGTCAAAATTAATCGCGGTGGTCCAGAAAGCGTAGAAGGTTTATTAAGTGATGTAAATGAAGAATACGTTACATTAGTGAACCGCGATGAGGTAATTTACGTTATTAACTTTCACATTAAAAACGTCAATCAAATCGTTAAAACCAATAAAGATGAAGAAGAGTAATGTTTGATAAATAAGAGGGGGCAGTATGGAATAGGTAGTGGCGAATGTTTTTTGTTCAATTGCTATTATTTTACTATAGTCTAAATGTCCCCCTCTACTATTCATACAGATAGAAAGAGAGCATTGTATCACTTTGCATACATGTTTTAGCTCCCTATTATTCTTTTTTAGCTACATGTGAATGAGAGATAAAGAGGAAGTTACGCTTTGGAGAAAGGAGGATACAGATGAACGAACTAAGCAAAAATATTGGAGAACATATCTATGTTAAATTAATTGGCGAGAAAAGGTTTAAAGGATTATTAATTGATGTAGGCAATGATATTGTTGTTATTTATGATGGGAAAGACTACATCTATATTTCCTTATATCATATACAATATTATAAATTTATGGCGAGTCTTGTGACCGAAATACAAAAGCCAGAAACAGATTCTGTTATTAAAAGAGAGTCACCGTCAATTTCCCTTCGAAAAGTACTGAGCACATCTAAAGGGATTTTTACGGAGATTTATGTAGTTGGTGGTTATCCTATTCATGGTTATGTTGCAAGTGTTATGAATGATTATTTAGTATTCTATAGCCCTGTGTACAAAACAGTATATATTTCTTTAAAACATCTAAAATGGTTAATCCCCTATCAAGAAAATCAAATTCCGTATTCCCTCAATAAAAATGAGCTTCCAGTTAATCCATTAAATATTACACTAGCTAGAACATTTGAAGAACAACTAATCAAAATGGCAGGAAAAATTATGGTGTTTGATTTAGGCGAACATTCAAATAAAATTGGGAAGATGACGAAAATTGAAGATGGTCATATTGAATTGATCAAGGCGCGTGATGAAAAAGTATATTTAAATATTCAACATGTAAAATCGGTTCATTTTCCGTAAGTTTGTTAAGAAGGCTTGCTTTTTCTTTTATGGGTGTAAAAGAAAAGGTCGAGCCTATTTTTATCCCCTAAAAGCCCGATTGGTGAGGGCTAATAATCAGTGTGGAATGAGGCCGCCACTAATTAAGGTTTCATTTTATGTAATTGTTAACAGGGGGAGTTTGTTCACTCTCTCTTTTAGTGTTGTGGTATGAAAGGGAGTTAGAATAAAAATAGTATAGCTATTTAATATAGGATAATATTACTAGAAATTTCACATGACGTAAAAGTTAGATAGGAATGACTTTAAAGGGCTTTACTCAAATTCAAAAAGAGCGCAATCAAGCTGATAATGCTAGTTATGATATTATGCTGCAGGAAATTGAGAGAATCGATGGATTTGTTAGTGAGTTAATGTTACTTGGAAAATCGAAACCAACAATGTATCAATTATGTGATATGCGAAAAGTTCTGTTATATGTTGTTCATTTGATGGAAAGTTATGCAATGCAGTACGCTGTGAAAATTCATATGCAAGTAGATGAGGCTTTACCTGATATAAAGGGTGATGAAAAACAATTAAAGCAAGTCTTATTAAACCTTGTAAAAAATGGGATTGAATCGATGATGCATGGTGGGAGTTTGAAAATTACTGTCTATAAAACAATAGAAAAAAATTGTTTATTTGTATTCAAGATGAGGGATGCGGTATGGATAGCGAAAGAATAGAGAGACTTGGAAAAGTTGTTTACACGACAAAGGAGAATGGAACAGGTCTTGGTTTAATCATTACACATAAAATTATTGAAGAGCATCAAGGAATGATTCAATTCAAAAGTAACATTGGCACAGGGACAAAAGTAGAAGTGACATTGCCAACTATATAGAATTTAAAGACAAGAGTACTTTTCAGAAAAGTGCTCTTGTTATGTAAATATAAACATTTTATAAAAAGCTTCAAGAATGCTTTTTTTTATAAAAAACTTAGTTTATAATGGAGGAAAATATCGACATGTAGTTTTATTACTCATGTACCGGTTTGTAGTTTTTACTTGTATGAATGTTTATATTGAATTGGGTTTTATGTGAATTAAAAAAGAGGGGTGCACATGCATCCTTTTTTCTATGCTGATATTATGACAGAGGTGGTACGATGGAACTAACATTAAATTCGACCGTATGTTTACACACGATTCAATTTCGAAAAGATCAAAAGAATTATATTGTAAAGGATACAATTACAGGAGAAAAATATGAAATGCCGCCACTTTGGATTGATGCACTTGCAATGATGCGTGACGGATTTTTATTGGGAGAAATTGAAGAAAAGCTAAAGGAAGAGTATCCAAAAGAAGAAGTGAATATTCTAGAATTTACGAGGCAATTGTTAGAACTAGAGCTTGTCGGAATGGTTGATGGAAAAGAAATTATTTGTAAGAAAAAGAAAGATAAAGATTATTTTGCATGGGTTCGTCCTCGGATTGAACAGTTTTTTCTTAATTTAAATCGAAAATATCGAAGCAGAGGTCAATGATGATCTCTGCTTTTTTGTTGCAAGAATGAAATTAGGTATTCACCCAATTAAAGCCTCAAGCATATTGTAACTTATGTAAGTAGACTGCTATAAAGGAGTGAGGGCAGTGACAGGGAAAATTTTAAATTATTATGCTGGAGGAAATACCGCGAGAGGTTTTTATAGTTTATATGAGGAAAATGTAAGGGGATTGGAAAGACTTTTCATTTTGAAAGGTGGTCCAGGGACAGGGAAATCCTCATTGATGAAAGCAATTGGGCGTGAGTGGGTTGGAAAAGGATATGATATTGAACTGTTGCATTGTTCTTCTGATAATAAATCCATCGATGGTGTTATTATTCCAAAATTAAAAGTAGGAATTGTAGATGGAACAGCACCACATGTCATTGAGCCAAAAACACCTGGAGTTGTAGAGGAATACGTGAACTTAGGAGTTGCATGGGATTCAGAGAAATTACGAAAACATAAAGGTGAAATTACACATTATATTTCTGAAGCAAGTGATGCATTTCAATCAGCGTATGCTTGTTTTAAAGAGGCGCTAGCTATACATGATGATTGGGAGAGAATTTATATTGATAATATTGATTTTCAAAAAGCGAATGAATTAACAAAGCAGCTTATACAAAAGCTATTTGCAGATAACAAAGGAAAACAAGCGGTGGTAAAGCACCGTTTCTTAGGGGCAGCAACACCAAAAGGGGCGGTTGATTTCGTTCCAAATTTAACAGAAGATATCCCGCATCGTTATTTTATAAAAGGACGACCGGGTTCAGGAAAATCAACGATGTTAAAAAAATTAGCAGGGGCAGCGGAAGAGAAAGGATTTGAAGTTGAAGTATATCATTGCGGCTTTGATCCAAATAGCCTAGATATGATTATTGTAAGAGAATTAGGTTTTGCGATCTTTGACAGCACCGCGCCACATGAATATTTTCCAGAGCGAGAAGGTGATGAGATTATTGATATGTATGATCTCATTGTTACGCCAGGAACGGATGAAAAATATGCAACAGAAATTCGGGATGTTTCCATTCAATATAAAACAAAAATGAGTGAAGCAATGTCGTTCTTAGCGAAGGCAAAAGCAGTTCGAGATAAATTAGAACGGATTTATATTGCTGCGATGGATTTTACAAAAGTAGATATGTATAAAAATGAAATTCAGGGTGAGTTTGAGCGAATTGCAAAGCTTGTTAGCGAGCAACAAAAATGAAATGTTTATAGAGCTGCCAGGGAAGGCCTAGCAGCTTCCTTTTAAATTTAGTTATGTTACATACTATAGAGTTACTGAGATATTGATGTTGAAAGTAGAATAACACGCCAATAATAAGTAGATTATATTTGTCGAATTTCCAGGTAAATGATCAGAAAATGAGGATGATACATATGAGAGACAAAATTCAATTGGAATTAAGGAGAATTGAGAAAGCGAATAATGTGAAGGTTTTATTTGCGGTGGAATCTGGAAGTCGTGCATGGGGATTCCCGTCGAAAGATAGTGATTATGATGTTAGATTTGTATACATTCATCCAGTAGATTGGTATTTATCTATAAGTGAAAAATGTGATGTTATTGAATATCCAATTAGTGATGCTTTAGACATAAGTGGTTGGGATATTAGAAAAGCTCTGCAGCTATTTGCAAAATCAAATCCTGCATTATTAGAATGGATTCGTTCGCCAATCTTTTATTCTAAGAACTCTGATCTTCCAGAGCGTCTACAGAAAATGAGCGGAAATGATTTTGATCCTAAAGCAACGATTTATCACTACTTACATATGGCTTCAAAAAACTATCGTGAATTTCTACAAGGAGAGAGCGTGAAGTTGAAAAAGTACTTCTATGTATTGCGTCCTATTTTAGCTTGCAAATGGTTAGAAGAGAAAGGGACATTGCCGCCTGTAGAGTTTGAGAAGTTAATTACTGAACTAGTGTTAAAACAAAATATTTTAGCTGAGATTAATGATTTACTAATAAAGAAAAAAGATGGTATTGAGCTGGATATTGGTCTGAACATTACATTATTAAATGAATTTTTGGAAGAGCAGATTGCCTATTATCAAGAATATGTGAAAAGAATTGAAAAAGGGAAGGGCATTGAAGTTGAGAAGTTGAATGGTTTATTTCGCGATATGTTATTTGAAGTAATGGAAACAGAGCACCGATAATTTGGTGCTCTGTTTCTGTTAGCAGATTTTATTCTCCATCAACCCGTTTCAAAGGTTCATCCGCCGGCCCCTCAATTACATCCCCTTCAATTGAAAAGCGTGATCCATGACAAGGACAATCCCACGTACAATCACCGCTATTCCATTCTACTTCACAGCCAAGGTGTGTACAGGTCGTATCAACAATATGCAATTTTCCTTCGTTGTCTTTATAAGCGCCTGCACGTTTTCCATGTACTCTTACAACGGCACCTTCACCATTTTCAAGATCTTCTGGTTTACGCAGAGCAAATTCTAACTTGCCTTCAATCAGATGTTTTGCTACATCAAGGTTTTGAGAAACAAATGTTTTTATATCTGGATCTGCATGGAATCGTGATGGGGCAAAGAGTTCTTTATACGGGTTATCTATTTTTGTAATAGAGTCCTTTAGTAGCTGGGCTGCAGCAGTTCCTGTTGTCATCCCCCATTTTCGATAACCTGTTGCAACGAATATATTTGGATTATTTTCATTAATATGGCCGATGTAAGGTAGTTTATCTAGGGTAATTAAGTCTTGTGTTGACCATCTGTAAGGGATTGCATCTATTCCAAATGTTTCTTCTGCGAAAGAGTACAATGCTTCATAATGAAGCATTGTATTGATTCCTTGTCCTGTTTTATGACTTTCACCCCCAACAAGAATAATTTTTTCTCCATTTACTGTTGTGTAACGTAAGGAGCGTGTAGGAGTGTCTATGCTTAAATACATGCCTCCGGGATAATCTTTTTTTGCTTTTATAGCTAGAACGTAGGAACGTTCTGCATACATTCTTGTGAAGAAAAAGCTATTTGCATCATAGAAAGGAAAATGAGAACAGGAGACGACATATCCACATGTAATACGATGGCCATCTTTTGTAATGACTTGCGGATAGAATCCTTTCTCGATATCGATTGCAGTGGTTTGCTCATAGATTGTTCCACCTGCTTCAATGAACTGTTCAATAAGATTTTTTAAATAATGAAGAGGGTGGAACTGTGCTTGTTTTTTCATAACAAGTGCTCCCTGAACTGAGATAGGAAGTGGAATGGACTCTACATAGTCACAAGGAATATTTAGCTTTTTATAAGCTTCATATTCTTTTGTTAATTTCCGTAATCCGTCATTGCAAGTTGTATATAAGTAGGCGTCTTCTTCAGTAAAGTCACAATCAATGTTATTTGTTCGGACTGTTTCTTTTATAAATCGCAATGCTTTTTCGTTTGCCTCATAGTATAGGCGTGCTTGATCAGCTCCAAAATGATCAATGAGCTCATCATAAATAAGGTCGTGTTGCGCAGTAATTTTTGCGGTCGTATGGCCTGTCGTTCCATTTAAAATATTTCCGGAATCGATTAAAACAACTTTCATGCCCTCTTTTGCAAGTAAATAAGCAGTTGTGATGCCTGTAATTCCAGCACCGATAATTGCAACTTCTGCTTTTATATTTTCTGATAGCTTGGGGAAAATAGGGAATGAAGTAGAGTCACGCCAGTACGGTTCTGGAAATTGGGGAAATGAATTGTTTGTCATCGTATGTCCCTCCTGTTTTAAAATAATTTACTACTTATTTTTTCCAATTTATATAAAATTCATGTAGATTATTTTCAATCTAGGAGAAGGAGATAATGTACAGTGAACAGAAGAAATTAAGAATAAGTTTTAAATATTTACAAAACATAAATATTATTCTAATATAATAAAAATGAGTATTCCTTTATAAGGTTATTTTAAATGACAGTCGATTCTATAAAGAATTATTGATGTTCATATATAAGCTGTTCTTGAGTGAAGCAGACYTTCTTATATGTGAAAGTATTTATATATATATAATGGATAAAAGCTTATAAAACCTATGCTTTTCCTTTGGTGAAATAAAATATTATTATGAAAATATAACCACATTTTATTACTAGGTCATAAAAGCTATTGACAATGTAGAAAGTCTATTGATATGATTCATCATGTGGAAAGGTTGATAAAGAGTAAAAAGAGAAATGTTTTTCATTGATAATAAAAGCGAAAATGAGTGACGATAGAGTGAGTATGATTTACTTATTATAAATGCTTTTTGTAATTAACTAGTATTATCAATCTGGAAACAAGAATTGATTTATGCAAGTTGCGTAAGCGCGGCATAAGAAAGGGGCAAAAGGATGAAGGAGCTTCATACGTTTGGATGGTATGCAGCACGTGTATCGCCGCATTTGCCAAAAAAAGCATTTAAACCAGTTCCAACTCGTTTGTTTGGTGGACTGGCTTATTTACTTGTGGCGGTAGCTGGGTTAATAGCGATTGGTTTATTCGATTTGAATGTGTGGGCAAATCTTGGAATTGCAATTGTTCTAGGATTATGTTTTGCTTCACTTGGGTTTTTAGGACATGAAATTTTGCACGGAACAGTTGTAAGGAAAGCATGGCTTCGTGATTTTTTAGGGGCAATTGCATTTATGCCATTATCTACAGGACCGAAATTGTGGAGAAAATGGCACAATGCGACGCACCATGTTCATACACAGCATGAAGAACATGACCCTGATGCGTGGCCAACACTTGAAAAGATGAAGAAGAGTAAATTTTTAAGATGGGTGTATCGTATGCCCTTGCATGTACGTTCTTTCTTCAGTTTTCTGTCACTAACAATTCAATTTACAATACATTCAACTCGTATGTTCTTTCATTTTATAAAAGAATTTAAGTCATCGAATCAGAAGTCTGTATGGCTTCAACTTCTTTTGCCATGGACGGTTTGGATTAGTTTGCTATTTATTATGGGGCCTACGAAGTGGTTGTTTGCTTATGTGATTCCATTATTAATTGCAAACTTTATTGTAATGGGCTATATTGCAACCAATCACCGCTTAAATCCAATTGTTCCTGTAAATGATCCATTAGCTAACTGTTTATCTGTAACAGTGCCGCGCTGGGTTGATGTTTTGCATTTTAACTTCTCATATCATACGGAACATCATTTGTTCCCTGCTATGAGTTCTAAGTATTACCCATTAGTAAAAGAAAAAATTAAAGAAATGTGGCCGGAGCGTTATCATGAAATGCCGATGACGAAAGCAATGGCAGCACTTTGGAACACACCTCGCGTATATTATCAAGGCAGTGAATTAGTTGATCCTCATAGGGAACATTTCTATGGTTCTTTAGGGAATGGGTTAGACCCTAATAATATTGCATATCGTGAGGAGCATATAAAAGAGCAGGAAACTATCAAAAAAGTGAATCCATGATTCTGGAATAGATTATTTAGAACCCTTTAACTAAAAAAAGCAAGCTACCTAAAAAGTAGCTTGCTTTTTTTAGTTTGTATTTTGATTGTTTTTTTGCATGTAATAGTAACTTTTCATTGATCCCTTTTTCAATCTAATAGATGAAAGGGTTGCTACAATTCTTCCTATAAAGAGACTGCTTTTTCTTTCTCTTTATTTACTTGTAAAGAATTACTCTGTTTACGCTGAAGTCTTTTTTCTAAGAGGTTTACGAGATAGGTAAATAAAAGGACGAGTGCAAGATAATATATACCAACAACAATATATGTTTCTAATTGTTGGAAATTCCCAGCCGCTATAGAAAGACCAGAGCCCCATAATTCTGGCATACCTACATAGGCAACAAGTGAAGAATCCTTTAACCCGATAATAAATTGGTTTCCTAGGGGCGGAATAGAGAGACGAAATGCTTGTGGTAAGATAATGCGTCGCATAGCCAGTGGATAAGACATCCCAAGGGAACGGGCAGCCTCTAATTGTCCACGATCGACGGATTGAATAGATCCGCGGAAAATTTCTGTAATATATGCTCCGTTATGAATAGCTAAAGCGATTGCCCCCGCCCAAAAAGGTGTGAAGACAATGATAGATGTAATCCCGAAGTAAAGAATGGCAATTTGTACGATTAAAGGTGTACCACGGATAATAGCAATGTAAACATGTGCAATACTATTTAATACTTTATTATTAGAAATACGAAAGAAGGCAAATAGTAGTCCGATTAATGAACCGAGTAGTAAGGAAGTTAATGTTAATTGTAATGTTATGCCAACAGCCTTTAGAAGTGTAGGGTACGTAGATATGAAAATTTCAAACATTAATTTCACCTCAATATAGAATTTATTTTAGGAAATAGATGCAAATACCCCACGGCTGAGGTGGGGCATCGCTTATGGATTAAAAATGATTTGTTTTTTAGAAGGGTAAATCATTTTATTTTGTCTTTTCCTCTTCTCCAAGAATATTTTTTCCAAACCATTTTTTACTGATTTTTTCATATGTGCCATCTTTAATAATTTCCTCCAATGCTTTGTTTACTTTCTTCACCATTTCTTTATCATCTTTGCGAATTGCAATTCCCATTTCCTCAAGATTTAATGGTTTGCCAGCTTCTTTTATATTTGATTTCCCTTCTTTTATCATGCGAAGACCAACCATTTGATCCGTAATAACAGCATCTACTCGGCCTGGTTCTAAATCCATAAGAGCTGTAATGTCACTGTCGTATTCTGTGATTTGATCTGTATGTTTTTCCACAAGTGTTTTAAATGTACTAGCTTTTACAACACCGATTTTTTTTCCTTTTAAGTCTTCTACTGAAGAAATGGAATTGTTCTTTTTAGCTACGAAAATTTGTGCACCAGAGCGATAGTATGGATTCGTAAAATTAACGGCTTTTAGGCGGTCTTCTGTAATTGCCATACTTCCTAATATGACGTCATATTTTTTTGCTTTTAGACCTTGAATCAATGTTTCCCAAGGATTTGTAACTGGAACAGGCTTCATTCCCATTTTTTTTGCGAGTGCCTCACCAATTTCGACATCAAAACCAACTAGTTTTCCGTCATTTTCTTTGAAATTAAAAGGTTTATATAAGCCGCTCATTGCGTAGCGAAACTCTTTCCCTTCATTTGTTGAAGTTTCCTTACTACAGGCTCCAAGGACGAAGGATATACATAGTGTAATTGCTGCAAAAACAGTAAGTATTTTCTTTCTCATAAAACCCCTCCTATGATTTATCCTACACATATGGGCAGTATAGCCACGTTTTTTTATATGCTATAGAAAGTTTCTATAGATGAGGCGGTTATGCTACCCGTATGAGTTTTAAGTGTTTAAACATGCATGAAGAGTAAAATCCCTCTCTATAAAATGTTTCGTAAAAACTGTTTTGCTCTCTCATTTGACGGTGCTGAAAAAAATTGTTCTGGTGGTGCATCCTCTACAATTTGTCCATCATCCATAAAAATGACGCGATCTGCTACATCTCGTGCAAAGTTCATTTCATGGGTGACGATTACCATTGTCATTCCTTCACCAGCAAGCTCTTTCATAACTTGGAGTACTTCTCCAACAAGTTCAGGATCAAGAGCAGATGTAGGTTCATCAAATAGCATGATTTTAGGATTCATTGCAAGTGCGCGTGCGATCGCAACACGTTGTTTTTGTCCACCAGATAAAAGGTGAGGTGTCACGTTTGCTTTGTCTTGTAATCCAACCTTTTGTAATAGGTCGGTTCCAATTTCTTTCGCTTTTGTTTTGTCCATTTTTTTTACATGAATAGGTGCTTCTATGATGTTTTCTAATGAGGTCATATGTGGAAAGAGGTTAAAATGTTGAAATACCATTCCAACATTTTCGCGGACTTTGTTTAAGTTTGTACTTTTAGGATTAATTCGTTTCCCTTGTAAGTGAATTTCTCCTTCATCGTACATTTCTAAAAAGTTGAGACAACGAAGTAAAGTGCTTTTTCCTGAACCGCTCGCGCCAATTAAAACAACAACTTCTTTTTCTTTTACTTCTAAATYRATYCCTTTTAAMACGTCTAATGAACCAAATGACTTTACTAGATTTTGAACTTGAATCATACCAATCCCCCAGTCAAACTTGTATTTTACAAATGTTTCCCCTTATTTTTGTTATTAGTCATAAAGTGCCAAAACCCTTTATTTTTTGCGAAAAACATTGTCTAGGGGACGTGAAATTAGGAAGATGATTACGGTTAGTAAGGTGATAAAAAGAGGCTTTGAAAAAAATAAAAAAGTGAGAGAAATTTATATTTTATTTATGGAAGGGAGGGATGCTTTGTGGGAATCGAAAAACATTACAAGGGTCATATACTGTTTTGACAGAAGACAATTATGCAGGGGAGCTTTGGAAGACTTAAATTTAAGTTTATGCGAGCTACATTATATTCAGGATCTTCTGGAGTTACAATGCGCCCTGTTAATTTTGTTTTTTTCATTATATTGTTCCTTTCCATATGAGATTGGTTCTTATTATTGTATGAGAAAGCTTGTTTGAGAGTGTTTGAATCATAAATTGTATGTATATGAAGAATGAATAGGGTGATTAAAATGTTAGTATATTTTTTAGAGGATTTAAGTAAAAATGGAAACGTATGGATGTGTATTCGGCAGTATGTATTTAGTGTTGCCATACTAGATACTATAGAAATTTTTAGCAGTACTCCAACAGAAGTCCCCTTTCTCAAGCACGTGCAGGACATAGTCCAGGATGAAATCATATAAGAGGGATAATTAAAAACTATGAACGTTTCCGCAACATTTACCTTTATCTCTTTCGAATGGAAATTATAGCAAGATATAATAAAGTTATAATATTCGAAAGGATGTCTTTTATGAAAAAGGAGAAAAGACAACGGCTAATTAAACAATTGATAAGAGAGTGTGAAATAGATACACAAGAGAAATTAGTAGAATTGTTAGAAGAACATGGTGTAGTAGTTACACAAGCAACGATTTCACGAGATATTCGTGAATTAAATTTAATAAAGGTAGCCTCTGCAAGTGGATTAACAATATATAAGATTTTTTCAGAAGACAGTTTACAAACGGATATGAAATTAAAGAAAAAACTAAAAGAAGTTGTTGTGAAAATTGATTGTGTAGAGCAATTAACAATCATTAAAACATTACCGGGAAATGCCCATGTTATTGGTGTATTATTGGATTCTTTAGATTGGAAAGAAAAAGTAGGATGTATATGTGGAAATGATACGTGCCTTGTGATTTCTCGATCACAATCGGATAGGAAGGTTCTAGAAGAAAGATTGAAATTGATTATGTAAGTGAAGATCCTATTTCTAATTTTTATTAGAAATAGGATTTTTTTTTTGAAATTTTAATATGAATTAATAAAGGGTTATTCATTATATATACGTAATATATAGCTGTTTTGTGAAATATGGGATAAAAAAACTTATAAAAATACAAATATATATTATTTTAAAAAATAACTTGTGAAATATTCCACTTAATAATGTTAGCGTTTTCACAAAGGAGGAAGCACGTACCGTTTATTATGTACTTGTAGACATCAAACAAATTTAAAAGGAGGTACAACAAATGAAACATCCGATACATGTTACTTCAGAAATTGGGGAATTACAAACGGTTTTATTAAAACGTCCTGGTAAAGAAGTGGAAAATTTAACGCCAGATTATTTGCAACAATTATTATTTGACGATATCCCATATTTACCAATTATTCAAAAAGAACATGATTATTTTGCACAAACATTACGCAATCGGGGTGTTGAAGTTCTTTATTTAGAAAAACTAGCAGCTGAGGCGTTAGTTGATAAAAAACTTCGTGAAGAATTTGTTGATCGTATTTTAAAAGAAGGACAGACTGACGTAAATGTTGCACATCAAACTTTAAAAGAATATTTACTTTCCTTTTCAAATGAAGAATTGATTCAAAAAATTATGGGTGGCGTGCGGAAAAACGAAATTGAAACGAGTAAAAAAACGCATCTGTATGAATTAATGGAAGATCATTATCCATTTTATTTAGATCCAATGCCAAATTTATATTTTACTCGTGATCCAGCAGCTAGTATAGGTGACGGTTTAACAATTAACAAAATGAGAGAACCGGCACGGAGACGTGAATCATTGTTTATGGAATATATCATTAAACATCATCCACGATTTGCAAGTCATGATGTGCCAGTTTGGTTAGATCGTGATTATAAATTTCCGATTGAAGGTGGCGACGAACTGATTTTAAATGAGGAAACAATTGCAATTGGCGTATCTGCTCGTACTTCAGCTAAAGCGATTGAGCGTTTAGCTAAAAATTTATTTAGTCGTCAAAATAAAATTAAGAAAGTAGTGGCGATAGAAATTCCAAAATGTCGAGCGTTTATGCATTTAGATACAGTATTTACAATGGTCGATTACGATAAATTTACAATTCACCCGGCTATTCAAGGACCAAAAGGAAATATGAATATATATATATTAGAAAAAGGAAAGGATGAAGAAACTCTTAAAATTACCCATCGTACATCTTTAACTGAAGCTTTAAAAGAAGTATTAGGATTAAGTGAATTAGTACTTATCCCTTGCGGAGGAGGAGATGTAATCGCTTCTGCTCGTGAACAATGGAACGATGGATCTAATACATTGGCAATTGCGCCAGGAGTAGTTGTTACATATGATCGCAACTATGTCTCCAATGCTTTATTACGTGAGCATGGTATAGAAGTTATTGAAGTACTCAGTTCGGAATTATCTCGCGGTCGTGGGGGTCCACGTTGCATGAGTATGCCGATTGTTCGAAAAGATATTTAGTATAAATAACGGAGAAAGTAGGGATGAATCATGTTAATGACTAAACCAAACTTAAAAGGAAGAAGTTTTCTTGCTGAAAAAGATTTTACGGAAGAAGAATTATTATACTTTCTAGATTTAGCAGCAGAATTAAAAGAGAAAAAGAAAAATGGTATCCCGCATCATTATTTAGAAGGTAAAAATGTAGCACTCTTATTCGAAAAAACTTCAACTCGTACACGGTGTGCATTTACAGTAGCTTGTACAGATTTAGGTGCAAACCCTGAATATTTAGGTAAAGGTGATATTCAGCTTGGAAAAAAAGAATCTGTTGAAGATACAGCAAAAGTTCTAGGGCGTATGTTCGATGGAATTGAGTTCCGTGGCTTCGCTCATGCAACAGTAGAATCTTTAGCAGAAAATTCAGGTGTGCCAGTATGGAATGGTTTAACAGATATGTGGCATCCAACACAAACACTTGCAGATTTATTAACAATAAGAGAGCATGTGGGACGTTTAAAAGACGTTAAGCTCGTTTATGTTGGAGACGGGCGGAACAATGTAGCAAATAGCTTATTAGTCGGCGGTGCAATTGTTGGAATGGAAGTCCGTATTTGTACACCAGAATCATTATGGCCAGCACAAGAAGTGATTGATTTAGCGAAAAAATACAATGACCGTGTAATGGTAACAAGTAGTGTGGAAGAAGCTGTTGCAGGTGCAGATGTAATTTATACGGATGTATGGGTATCCATGGGAGAAGAAGATAAATTTGCTGAACGTATTGAACTACTGAAACCATATCAAGTAAATATGCAAATGATTAAAGGAACTGGAAATGATAATGTTATGTTCTTACATTGTTTACCTGCATTCCATGATGTGGAAACATTGTACGGGGAAGAGATTTATGAAAAATATGGAATAAAAGAAATGGAAGTAAGTGACGAAGTCTTCCGTAGTAAGCATTCAAAAGTATTTGATCAAGCAGAAAATAGAATGCATACAATTAAAGCAGTTATGGCAGCTACTTTAGGAAATATGGAATAAAGAAGGGGGTTAATCCTCCTTCTTTCTCCTCCTTTAGACACTATCATTCACTATTGTTGTTTTATTCTTATTGCAATTAAAGAGAGGTGAGTGTAATGGGTGAAGAAAAGAAATTAGGATTACTTACTTTAACAGCCCTTGTAGTTGGCTCTATGATCGGTGGTGGCGCATTTAACTTAGCAAGTGACATGTCAAAAGGTGCTGGTGCCGGGGCTATTATTATCGGTTGGGTTATAACGGGAATTGGAATGATTGCTCTTGGATTATCATTTCAAAATTTAACTGTAAAAAGACCAGATTTAGATGGTGGTATTTTTAGTTATGCAAAAGCAGGATTTGGTAATTTTATGGGGTTTAATAGTGCGTGGGGATATTGGCTATCTGCTTGGCTTGGGAATGTAGCTTACGGTACATTGCTATTTTCTTCATTAGGCTATTTCTTCCCAGTTTTTGAAGGTGGACAAAATATAGCATCGATTATTGGAGCAAGCATATTACTGTGGTGTGTTCACATGTTAATTTTACGCGGTGTACAATCAGCTGCACTTGTAAATTTAGTAACTACAATTGCAAAGTTAGTACCTGTATTTGTATTTATTGTTGTAGGAATTTTCGCTTTTCATATCGATATTTTCTTAGATGGATTTTGGGGACAAGCTGGTTCCTTTTCTTGGGGAGCGGTAGGTAGTCAAGTTAAGAGCACAATGCTTGTAACTCTTTGGGTATTTATTGGTGTAGAGGGAGCTGTTGTTCTATCAAGTCGTGCAAAAAATAGAAGTGATATTGGGAAAGCAACTGTCATTGGATTAATCGGCACACTCATCATTTATATCCTGCTTACATTATTATCTCTTGGTCTTATGCAACAAGCTGATGTTGCTAATTTGAAAAGTCCATCTATGGCGTATTTATTTGAAAGCGTTGTCGGAAAATGGGGCGCTATTTTTATTAACTTAGGTTTAGTCATTTCTGTATTAGGTGCTTGGTTAGGATGGACGCTACTCGCATCTGAAATTCCATATTTAGCTGCTAAAGACGGAGTATTTCCAAAGTGGTTTGCGAAAGAAAATAAGAACAAAGCTCCTGTAAATTCATTATGGATAACAAATGGTTTAATTCAAGTTTTCTTATTAACATTTGTTGTTTCAGATCAAGCATATCATTTTGCATTTTCTCTCGCTTCCTCTGCAATTTTAATTCCGTATGCCTTGTCAGCATTCTATCAATTTAAGCACAGTTTACAATCTGAAGACAAGGATCGAACAAAAAATATAATAATTGGTTTGGTAGCAAGTATTTATAGAATTTGGTTAGTTTATGCAGCTGGTTTAGACTACTTATTACTAACAATGACATTATATGCACCAGGTATTTTCATCTTTTACAATGTTCAAAAGCAAACGAATCCAAAACAAATATTTACACGTGTGGAACTGGCATCTTCTGTAGCTATTGGTGCCTTAGCATTTTTTGCGATTTACGGATTAATTACAGGGAGTATCACTTTATAAAATTTTGTGAAAATGAAATCAATTGGAGGGTTGAAATATGAAACGAAGAAAAATCGTAGTTGCACTAGGGGGAAATGCTATACAATCTGGAAAAGCCACTGCCGAGGCGCAGCAAGAAGCATTAGAAAGAACAGCAGAACAACTTGTTAAAATTATGGAAAATAACGTTGATATTGTTATTGCACATGGAAATGGCCCGCAAGTAGGTAATATTTTATTGCAACAAAAAGCAGCAGATACGGAAAAAACACCGGCAATGCCGTTAGATACTTGTGGTGCGATGAGCCAAGGGATGATCGGATATTGGATGGAAAATGCAATTGAGAAGGCTTTGAAAAAGCGTAAAATAAAAAAAGAAGTAGCCACGGTTATAACACGTGTTGTCGTGGATGAAAAGGATGAGGCATTCCAAAATCCAACAAAACCAATTGGTCCTTTCTATACAGAAGAAGAAGCAAGAAAGTTAATGGAAGAAACAAAAGCTGTATTTAAAGAGGATGCAGGAAGAGGATGGAGACGCGTTGTGCCATCACCAAAGCCTGTGAGTATTCATGAACATAAAATAATCAATTCATTAGTGGAAGATGGAAATATAGTAATTGCTGTTGGAGGCGGTGGAATCCCGGTTATTGACTCTGAGGAAGGTTTAAAAGGTACTGAAGCTGTCATTGATAAGGATTTCGCAGCTCAAAAGTTAGCGGAATTAGTAAATGCTGATACGCTTGTTATTTTAACTGCAGTTGATTATGTTTATGTGAATTTTAATCAACCTAATCAAAAGAGATTAGAGGCTGTTACAGTTAATGAATTAGAAGGGTATATACAGGAGAATCAATTTGCAGCAGGGAGCATGCTTCCAAAAATTGAAGCTGCTATTAGTTTTGCAAATGCAGATTCAAAACGAAAAACAATTATTACTTCTTTAGAGAAGGTATATGAAGCATTAGAAGAAAAAGCAGGTACTATTATTTCTAAGCAGGAAGTATGGGTTTGTGTATAAACATAGCTCTTCTATTACTAGTAATTTCAAAAAGAATGAGGTTAGTAACTTCATTCTTTTTGTTTGTTAATTTTTAGGGAAAATGTTCATAAAGTATTCATGATAAGCAAAAGCTGTGTAGGTTAAGTGTGATAAAATAAAATTGAATACGCTTTCTTGATGTTTCACTCCGATATATAGCAAGAGAGAAGGAATTTTATGAACAGACGGAACGTAGTTAAAGACTTGAAGCAGTTTGAATTATTTTCTCATGTAACAGATACAAAATTAAAAAGCCTATCAGAGTTTGTTTATTGGCGAACTTATAAGAAAGGTCAGTTTTTATTTTTAGAAGGTGATTCAAGAGAAAGAATTTATTTTGTGCTAGATGGTTTTGTAAAGTTAGAGCGAGTAAATCAAAACGGGAATTTATTATATGAAGACTATGTAAAGCGACTTTCTATTTTCCCTTATGGTGGTATGTTTACAGACAATGCATATAATTATACAGCGGAAGCAATGACAGATGTGGATGCTTACTATATTCCTACAGTGATTTTTGAAGATATGGTAAAAGCAAGTCGGACACAGCTAATGTACGTTGTTCAGCAGTTATCCTCTATATTAAAAATTAACGAAAATCGGGTGCAAAATATTACAATCCCAAATGCACAAGATCGTGTTATCCAGACATTAAATTATTTAATGAATGATTTAGGAGAACAAGATGGTGAGGAAATTGTAATCGCATGTCCACTTACAACAATTGAAATTTCAAAGATATCTGGAACATCTCGAGAGACTGTTAGCGGTGTATTAAAACAATTAAAAAATGATAGTATTGTTACGGTTCTAGGTAAAAAAATTACCATACATGATCCAACGTACTTTGAGGAAATTTCGATGTGAAAACTTCATATTGTATATTAATAAAGTTCTTTATATATTTATAAGGAACTTTTTTATGTTATTCCCTATAAAAAGATTGTATATTCCGATAATTTTAGCTAAAATCGATAATAAAAAACAAAGGAGAAGGGAGAAAGAATGATTCGGATTGAATATGATCGATTAGTAGCCATTTTTTACAGTGTCGGAGTATTACTATTAATAAAAATGCCAAATGATAATGAATTAATTGGAGAAAAATTATTTCACGCATACGGGATTCCAGTAGATACATATATTTATATGGGGTATAAGATTTCGAATATCTGGATTTGTTCTTTTGCATTACAAGCAATTTCTTTTCTATTTCTTATAAAGTGGTTAGAAAAGAAGGATTCTAATTGGTTAAAAAAGCTAAATAACATAAAAGTAGTGTGTATGAGTGTCTTGATTATCATAATGCCGTTTACTTTAAATGAAATACTTCAAACTCTTGATAAAACATGGCATTACACAGGGAAAAAAGGACTAGAGGCAATTGAATACAAAAAAGAGGATAGCCAATGTACGATGGAGAAAAAGGGAGATAATTTTGAACAAAATTGCGTCGTCACTTTAAAAAATTATCGCAATCATTCACAAGCATTACAACTTGTTTTATATCAAGATGCAAATCAAAAATTAAAGAGTTATCAGGTACCAACACCTTTTTACTTACAGCGACATGAAACAAAGCAATTTGAGTTTCAAGTTCCAGTTGTTTATGATGACATCGTAGTGAAAAATAAAGCACCAAATATTAAATTGCGGTCATTAAAATGAAAATCATAAGACAGATAATTAGTTTATGAAAATGAGGTTTGTTATTAGGAGAAAGAATTAGAAATGAAAAAAAAGTAAACTTTAGTCATCCAAAATGTTGCGAATAATCGGGCATAAATTGGATGATTTTTTATTTGTAATTAAGACCCACACATCAAAATTTAGGGAACCAACTGTCCGTAAAAGCCCGATTGGTGAGGGCTAATAATCAGTGGGGGATGAAGAATCCCCACTGATTAAAGTTTCACTTTATTAATGATAAAGGGGAATGAGAAATTCCCACCAAGTATGTACACCATAAAAAATATGTAAGGTTAATGAAATGAGGTATTGTTTCTTAAAGAAAAGTAGATATTTAGTAATAAGATGAAAATTCTCATTGCAAACTCTCCATATTTTGTTATGATAGTGTTACGAAAACGTTTGCATAAATTTTCAAATAGATGCAAAAGGAGAGAATTATTATGAATAAAACATGGTGGAAAGAAGCTGTCGCTTATCAAATTTATCCGCGTAGCTTTATGGATTCTAATGGTGATGGTATYGGAGATTTACAAGGTATTATTGCAAAGCTTGATTATTTAAAGGATTTAGGAATAGATGTAATTTGGATTTGTCCAATGTATAAATCGCCGAATGATGATAATGGCTATGATATTAGTGATTATCAAGACATTATGGATGAGTTTGGTACGATGGCCGATTTTGATGAATTACTAGATGAAGTGCATAAACGTGGTATGAAGCTCATTATTGATTTAGTTATTAATCACACGAGTGATGAACATCCTTGGTTTATTGAATCGCGTTCGTCTAAAGATAATCCAAAACGTGATTGGTATATTTGGCGCGATGGTAAGGATGGAGAAGAACCAAATAATTGGGAAAGTATCTTTAGCGGTTCTGCTTGGGAATATGATGAAGTAACAGATCAATATTTCTTACACATATTCTCACGTAAACAACCAGATTTAAACTGGGAGAATGCACAGGTCCGTGAAGTTTTATATGATACTGTAAACTGGTGGCTAGATAAAGGAATTGATGGTTTCCGTGTAGATGCAATCAGTCATATCAAAAAAGAAGAAGGCCTAAAAGACATGGCAAATCCGAAAGGGTTAAAGTATGTGCCTTCTTTTGATAAACATATGAATGTAAATGGAATTCAGCCACTTTTAGAAGAGTTGAAGGAGAATACATTTTCAAAATACGATATTATGACTGTTGGGGAAGCCAATGGTGTCAAAGTTGAAGATGCTGATCTTTGGGTTGGAGAAGAAAACGGTAAATTTAATATGGTATTTCAGTTTGAGCATTTAAGTTTATGGGATGCAGAAAAGAAAAAGGAACTTGATGTTGTGGAACTGAAAAAGGTGTTAACGAAGTGGCAAAAAGGTTTAGAAAATAAGGGATGGAATGCGTTGTATATTGAAAATCATGATAAACCACGGATTGTTTCTACGTGGGGAGATGATAAACAGTATTGGCGTGAAAGTGCAACAGCTTTAGGAGCAATGTACTTCTTTATGCACGGAACACCGTTTATTTATCAAGGACAAGAAATTGGTATGACAAATGTTCAATTCCCAAATATTGAAGATTATGATGACGTAGCAATTAAGAATTTATATCGCGAGAAAATTGAAGAAGGCGTATCACATCAAGAGATGATGGAAATTATTTGGGCATCTTGTCGTGATAATTCACGTACACCAATGCAATGGAATGATGAAGAAAACGCTGGTTTTACAACAGGGAAACCGTGGTTTGGAATGAACCCAAATTATAAAGAAATTAATGTTCAAAAGCAGCAAGTAGAGGCTAGTTCTATTTTTAATTTCTATAAAAAGATGATTGCACTTAAAAAAGAGCATGATGTATTTAATTATGGCACATATGATTTGATTTTAGAGAATGATCCGCAGATTTATGCGTATACGCGTACGTTGAATGATGAAAAAGTTGTTGTGATTAGTAATATATCTAAAGAAAATGCTGTGTATAATGAGGATACATTCTCTTTAGAACGCAAACGTTTGCTTTTAAATAACTATGAAGTAGTGGAACATAATAAATGTACTACAATTACTTTAAAGCCTTATGAAACAAGGGTTTATCGTATTTATTGATAAAAAAAGATGCTCTCGTAGCATCTTTTTTTATGAAAAATAATAAATTTATATTGCAATGTGAAAACGCTTTTATTAAAATAGATTTATGAAAACGTTTGCGTTAAAAAGGTATCGTTTTCGTAGGCAAAAAGAAATTATTATCTATATTAGTAGGGATTTTATAAATAAAGAGGAGGAAAAAACAGATGAAAATTACGTCTTTTGATTTTTGGCAGAAGTTCGGGAAAGCATTGCTAGTTGTTGTAGCTGTTATGCCAGCTGCTGGCTTAATGATTTCCATCGGTAAGCTAATTGGTATGTCTGCTGGGGATGTAAATGCAGTACATACAATTGCTAGAGTAATGGAAGACATCGGTTGGGCAATTATTACAAACTTACATATTTTATTTGCTGTAGCGATTGGGGGATCTTGGGCGAAAGATCGGGCAGGTGGTGCATTCGCAGCGCTGTTAGCATTCGTCTTAACGAACCGAATTACAGGAGCTATATTTGGTGTTAACGCTGAAATGTTAACGGATTCAAAAGCGAAAGTTTCCTCATTATTAGCAGGTGATTTAATTGTTAAAGATTATTTCACTTCAGTACTTGGTGCACCAGCATTGAACATGGGAGTTTTCGTAGGGATTATTACAGGGTTCTTAGGAGCTACCTTATATAACAAATACTATAATTATAATAAATTACCACAAGCATTAGCGTTCTTTAACGGAAAACGATTTGTACCATTTGTTGTAATTGTATGGTCTACAGTTACTGCGATTGCTTTATCACTTTTATGGCCATTTATCCAAAGCGGATTAAATGAGTTTGGTCGCTGGATCGCAGCATCAAAAGATAGTGCACCAATTGTTGCACCATTTGTATACGGAACATTAGAGCGTTTACTATTACCGTTYGGWTTACAYCATATGTTAACGATTCCGATGAACTATACRGAGCTWGGYGGAACATATACGATGTTAACTGGAGCAAAAGTTGGTCAGGTTGTTGCGGGACAAGATCCATTATGGCTTGCATGGATTACTGATTTAAATAACTTGTTAGCAAAAGGGGATACAAAAGCATATAACGATTTATTAAATAATGTTGTGCCAGCTCGTTTCAAAGTTGGGCAAGTTATTGGTTCAACTGCATCATTAATTGGTATTGCATTTGCGATGTTCCGTAATGTCGATAAAGATAAACGTGCAAAATATAAACCAATGTTCTTATCTGCAGCATTAGCAGTATTTTTAACAGGTGTAACGGAACCAATTGAATTTATGTTCATGTTCATTGCACCAGTATTATATATTGTATATGCAATTATAACAGGACTTGCATTTGCGTTGGCGGATCTTATTCACTTACGTGTCCATGCTTTTGGTTTTATTGAGTTAATTACACGTACACCAATGATGATTAATGCAGGATTAACAAGAGACTTAATTAACTTTGTTGTTGTGTCAGCGGTATTCTTCGGTTTAAACTTTACAGTATTTAATTTCTTAATTAAAAAATTCAATTTACCAACGCCAGGACGTGCGGGTAACTATATTGATAATGAAGATGAATCTTCAGAAGGAACAGCAAATGTAAAAGATGGTTCTTTAGCAATGAAGGTTATTGATTTGTTAGGTGGAAAAGATAATATTGCGGATGTAGATGCTTGTATGACACGTTTACGTGTAACAGTGAAAAATTTAGAAGCTGTTGCACCAGAGGCACAGTGGAAGCAAAACGGTGCTTTAGGTCTCATTGTAAAAGACAAAGGTGTTCAAGCGGTATATGGTCCGAAAGCTGATGTGTTGAAATCAGACATTCAAGATATGTTAGGTGCATAATAAATGAAGTTACTCACTTTAAACTGTCATTCTTGGCAAGAAGCGAATCAAATAGAAAAAATAAGACATCTTGCTAAAACGATTCAAGAGGAAGATTACGATGTTATTGCCTTGCAAGAAGTTAGTCAGTCTATAAAAGCTCAAAATGTATGCGATAACAAGAAAAAGGATAACTTTGGCCTTGTATTACTTGCAGAGCTTGAGAAGCTAGGTTTAGGAAATTACAACATTGTTTGGGATTACTCGCATATTGGTTATGACATATATGAAGAAGGTTCAGCTATCATAACGAAACATTCTATTGTGAAACAAGATTCTTTCTTTGTATCAGAAAGTAAGGATATCTCTTATTGGAAAGCGCGTAAAATTGTTAGCGTAACAATCTCTTATAAAAGTAAAAATATAACCTTTTATTCTTGTCATCTTGGTTGGTGGAATGATGAAGAAGAATCGTTTCAACGACAAGTCGATTGTTTAATAAAGCATATGAATGAAAACGAACTTTCAATTTTAATGGGCGATTTTAATAATAATGCCCGTTTACAAGGAGAAGGATACGATTATCTCATGCAAAAAGGGCTTTATGACACATATGAGCTAGCTTTGGAAAAAGATGAAGGAACAACTGTACAAGGAAAAATTGCTGGTTGGGATGAAAATAAGCAAAATTTACGAATTGATCTTATTTTAAGTAACAAACCAAAAACAGTTATTTCTTCAAAAGTCATTTTCAATGGTATAAATCGAAATATTATTTCAGATCATTTCGGAGTAGAAGTTCAATTGGATATATAATAATAGAAGAAATCCTCATAGCAATGTAAGCGCTATGAGGATTTTTTTTGTGAATACAAGTATTTCCAAGATAAAATACTTGTATTTTTTATGACATTTCCTATATATTTGTTATTACTGAATGTAAAACCGATTTGGTCATTTTGTATGAATACTTTATCGACTTCGTTATATAATGAAGTAAGTAAAAGATTTTGGGAAAATAGTACACTTTCGTTTAATCCACGATGAGGAAAATGATATAATTGCAAAATGCATGCACCATTTTCTAAAGAAGGAAAAATATATAATTAGGTGATAGCTTATATGAAACAGATATGGCGTATTTATACGACAGACTTACGGAACGTAGCCAAACATTGGGCTGCGATTGTAATTGTATTAGGACTTATGATTTTGCCATCGTTATATGCATGGTTTAACATTAAAGCTTCCTGGGATCCATATGGGAACACGAAAGATGTTCCAATTGCAGTTTCTAACCAAGATGCTGGATCAAATTTACGAGGAAAAGATATTAACATCGGGAATGAAATTATAGATTCGCTCAAAAAGAATAAAAATATGGGATGGAAATTCGTTGATGAAAAGCAAGCAATTTATGGAGTAGAACACGGGGATTATTATGCAAGTATTACGATCCCGAAAGATTTCTCTGAAAAAATTGCAACGGTAATTAGCGATAACCCGCAAAAGCCAGAACTTGATTATTTTGTGAATGAGAAGGTCAATGCCATTGCACCGAAAATTACAGCAAAAGGTGCATCAGGTATAACAGAAGAAATTAGTAAAAACTTTGTTAAAACAGCAAACGGTGAGATTTTTCAAATCTTTAATGATCTTGGAATCGATTTAGAAACAAACTTACCAAGTATCGAAAAAGTAAAAGATCTTGTATTCAAGTTAGAAGCACAGTTCCCGGAAATGTATACACTTGTGAATACAGCGTTAGATGATGCGACTAGAGCGCAAGATCTTGTGAAAGTTGCACAAGAAGATTTACCGGTTGTGGAAAGTGTGATTAACGATGGGCAGGAAACGCTGGGGAACTTAGATAAGTTCTTTGCAAACAATGACCAAAGGTTAAAAGACGCTCCTGGAGCGATACGAAACGACTTAACTGTGGTGAAAGATGGCATGGATAAGGCAACAGCTGTTACTAATTTTTTAATGCATCCAGGTATTGATTTGAATCTTCCTGATATATCTAAGATACCTCCACTTCCTGAGTTTCCATCACTTTCTGGACTTCCACAGTTTAATGATGAAGGATATAAAAATATTGCCAGAAATATTAATCAAACGGTAAACAATGTGTTGAGTTCAGCACGTACGGGAACTGCATATGCACAAGGCGTTATGAATGGCTTGCAAAATGGAAAGTTTGATCCAGCGAGAGCGAAGCAAGAACTCAATCAGGCTTCCGATAATCTGCAAGGCCATACTGACGGTGTTTCTTATCTTATTGATATGTTGACTAAGCTTAAAGAAGCGGAACCAAATAAGGGAGAAGCGTTTTTCCAAAAGGGGATAGATCATTTAACTAATTTAAAAAATGGTATGGAGAATGCAAACAATGGTATTAAAGATCTTGTAAATATTATTGGTACAGGTCAAGAAGTAAAACAAGATGTGAGAGATGCTGTTAATCAAAAATTAAATGCAGTGAATGGCTTAATTGATCAAGCTGAAAAAGATTATAATGAAACTTTTGTAGCAGATTACAAAAAAGCAGTTCAGTTTAAAGAACAAACAGAAAACAAGATAAATGAGGATTATGAGAAAGCAAAGACTGAATATAATAAAGTAAGAGATGGTATTGAGAATGCTAAATCTGATGCTCAAAAAGCAATGGAAGACCTGCAAAATAAAGGTGTAAATGGCTTGGATTCAACGAAAGTAGCTTTAAACAGCTTAAATGGCCAATTCCAAGCAGGTATTAGTATGATTGATGATATGATTCCTGTACTAGAAAGTGCGAATAAGGTTTTAGCTGATGTAAATAGTGATAAAAACCTTGATAATGGGATTGCAAAATTAAATAAAGCAAAAGACGCTCTTCAAAAGGGTGCCGATGCAACCAATAAAGGAATCACACTTATTAACAATGGGCAACAACCTACAAAAGATGTAATTGAAAGCATTAATGAAGCATCGAAAAATGGTTCAGCACAATTGGGAGACTTCTTAGCAAGCTACGATTCAGAAATCGTTCCGAACTTCAATGCAGCAATTGCTCGTACAAAAGAGATGTCTAAAAATACATCTAAGATCTTAAACGACGCAGATAAAAAGCTTCCAGATGTAAAAAAACTGCTAGAAGATTCATCTAAAGGCTTAGTAGAAGGCACAAAGAAAGTGGAAGATATTAAAGCAGAAATGCCAGCTGCTGAGAAAAAGATTAAAGAATTAGCAGATAAAATTCGTAAATTTGAATCGGAAGAAGATATAAAAGATGTCATCAAGTTATTGAAAAATGATGTTGAACAGCAAAGTGATTACTTTGCAAATCCAGTAAATTTAAAAGAAAATAAATTATTTGCGATGCCAAACTACGGTTCGGGGATGTCACCATTCTATACAGTGCTTGCATTATGGGTAGGGGCACTTTTAATGGTTTCATTATTAACAGTAGAAGTACATGAGCCAGAGGCAAATTATAAGAGTCATGAGATTTACTTCGGACGCTTTTTAACATTCTTAACGATAGGTCTTGCACAGGCGTTTATCGTATCGATGGGAGATATTTTCTTACTTGGTACGTATGTAGTTGATAAGTTTTGGTTTGTTCTATTCAGCTTATTCATTGGTGGAGTCTTTGTTTGTATCGTGTATTCACTCGTTTCTGTTTTCGGAAACATTGGGAAATCGATGGCAATCATTTTACTCGTACTACAAGTAGCTGGATCAGGCGGAACATTCCCAATTCAAATGCTTCCAAAATTCTTCCAATTGATATATCCGTTCTTACCGTTCACATATGCAATTAGCGTGATTCGTGAAACAGTGGGCGGAATGCTTTGGGATATTGTGATAAGAGATCTTCTCGTGTTAAGTGTCTTTGTGGTAATCATGCTTGTACTTGCATTGGTACTGAAAACACCGATTAACAAGTCGAGTGAGAAATTTGTTGAGAATGCAAAAGGAAGTAAAATTATTCATTAAAAAAAGTTCCTACCGAGAGCGGTAGGAACTTTTTTTATTCAAATTTTAACTTTTTTAATGCTTCTGCTAGTGCGTTATTTAATGGCTCTTCTTCTTCTTTTTGTTGCTGCTTCATATATTTTTGAACGTAGCGTTTATCTGCTTTATTTCCTGATTCTTTCTTGCGGCGCTCTTGGAATGTAGAAAGCTTCTCGCGATATCCACATTTACATGCGAAGATTTGCCCATCTCCTTCACCGCGAAGTTCTAGTTTTTTCTTTTGTTCCCATTCAGCAGTTAGTGTAGGAGATTTTAGTTCTTCCGGTACTAAATCAAGTAACTGACGACCTTTTGATGTAATGTGAATATCTTTACCACGTTTTTCAATCAAGAATGAATTAAATAGTTTGTCAATAATGTCAGCTCGTGTAGCCACAGTACCTAATCCACCAGTTGATTTTAACGTATCAGCAAGTTGTTTATTTTGCGTATCCATGTATTTTGTAGGGTTTTCCATTGCTGAAAGTAACGTTGCTTCATTAAAGCGTGCAGGTGGTTTTGTTTGACCTGATGTTTGAGCAATTAGTTTTACGCTTAATGTATCGCCTTTTTCAATGCGAGGTAAAATTTGCTCTTTTAAATCTTCAACTGCATCGTCATCTTCAAAGCGGTTTTCATATACTTCTTTCCAACCAGAATGTAAAATCGTTTTGCCACGTGCAACAAACGTTTCATCACCAATTTTCGTGCGTAATGTTAGTTGTTCATATTCAAAGGCTGGGAATAAGACTGCTAAGAAACGTTTTACCACTAAATCATAAATTTTGCGTTCTTTATCTGTGAAAGCTGAGAAATTCACATAGCTTTCCGTTGGGATGATTGCGTGATGATCGCTTACTTTACTATCATCAACAAATGCTTTAGTGGATTTTATAGGCTTATTTAAAATTTTATGAGCTAAAGGACGATATTCTCCTACTCCACACGCTTTTAGACGCTCTGGAAGTGTTCCGACGATATCAGATGAAATATAGCGCGAATCTGTACGAGGGTAAGTGAGTACTTTATGTTGCTCATACAATTTTTGCATAATATTTAACGTTTCTTTTGCAGAATAACCAAAGATTTTATTTGCATCACGTTGTAGCTCTGTTAAGTCATAAAGACCAGGAGCAAATGATTTTTTCACCTTTTTATCGATTTCTACCACAGTTGCATTTTGTTTATCCAGTTTTGTCACAATGGTATCGATTTTTGCTTTATCAAAACTGCGACCATTCCCTCTAGCGTCTTGCCAAGTCAATTTTAACTTTTCTGTTGTTTGAGCTTCAATGCCGTAGTATGTTTGTGCTTTGAAGTTTTTAATTTCGTCCTCACGACCTGCAATGATAGCCACAGTAGGTGTTTGTACACGACCACAGTTTAGTTGAGCATTAAATCGAGTAGTTAATGCACGTGTTGCATTAAGCCCGATATACCAGTCAGCCTCCGAACGTGCGACAGCTGAAGCGTATAAATTTTCATATGCTTTACCTGGCTTTAAGTTTGCGAAGCCATCTTTGATTGCTTTATCGGTAACAGATGAGATCCATAGGCGTTTAATAGGTTTATTAATTCTAACTTTATCAATAATCCAACGCGCGACTAATTCTCCCTCTCTTCCAGCGTCTGTAGCCACTATTATTTCAGTAACATCTTTTCTAATCAGTTGACTTTTAACGGCATTAAACTGTTTGCCAGTTTGCTTAATCACTGTCAATTTCAAACGTTCAGGTAGCATTGGTAAATCTTCTAGATTCCACTTTTTATATTTTATATCATAGCTTTCTGGGTCTGCTAATGTAACAAGATGCCCTAAAGCCCAAGTAACGATATATTTATTACCTTCAAGATAACCATTTCCTTTTTTATCACACTTCAATACACGTGCAATATCACGTGCAACAGAAGGTTTCTCAGCAATTACAACACTTTTTGCCATATTTAAAACATCCTTTCAAGTTTCCGTAAGTTAAATATAGCATAGATCCTTTGCGGATTCAGTTATGCCGAAGATTCTAACCTTTTGTTATTAATTAAATACTCTATATCTTTGACTAGTTAAGAGGGGGAAATTTTAGTATTTCGGATATAACAAAATAGTAGGATATCTTTGTCCTTTTTTAAAAGGACAAACCATTATTTCACAAGGCGAAAAAGTATCAAAACGCGATGTTGCGAAGTATATGAAACAATAAAATCAAGATGATGAGCCGCGTAATCCTGCGTTAGCGGAAGCTTTGGCAAAATTGAAATTTGGTTCAAAAGAAAAAAGGGAACTGCTCTCATTTTCTCACTTTGTTTGAACTTGGCATGGGGCTAAAAAAGGACCTGACCGCTTCTATGCATGGCCGGATGCTCTCTCCCACCTAAAAAAGGGTTTTTATCGTTTTTTCAATTTGTACTTATATATTAAGATGACAAAAACGTGTAACTTGTTATTTTAAGAGAATAAGAGTAGACTCTGAATTAGATGAATAAGAAAACACATGGGAGTTTGCGGATGCAGACTGAGAGTACGACTAATCTGTCGTTGACCATTAGAACCTGTTGGATAATGCCAGCGTAGGGAGAGTGTAACAGCACATGTTCAGGCACTTTGCATACGCGAAGTGTCTTTTTGTGTATCTCCCATTATAAAGTTAGGAGATGAAAAGAATGAATATAAAAGAAATCGCAAAAGTAGTGGAGACAGTGAGAGCGGCTAATCCTCTTGTGCATAATATTACAAATGTCGTTGTAACAAACTTTACGGCCAATGGTTTACTTGCATTAGGAGCTTCACCAGTTATGGCATATGCAAAAGAAGAAGTGGCAGAAATGGCTAGCATTGCCGGAGCACTTGTTTTAAATATGGGTACACTTCGTCCTGAAGAAGTAGAAGCGATGTTAATTGCCGGGAAGTCTGCGAATGCACATCATGTACCTGTGTTATTTGATCCAGTTGGTGCAGGGGCAACGTCTTATCGAGCAGAAGTTGCAAGACATATTCCGAGTGAAGTGAAATTAGCGATGATTCGCGGGAATGCAGCGGAAATTGCTAATGTTATCAATGAAAAGTGGGAGATTAAAGGTGTCAATGCTGGGGCTGGAAACGGTGATGTTGTAGGAATTGCGAAACAAGCAGCAGATGAACTAGATACAATTGCGGTGATTACTGGAAAAGAAGACGTTGTAACAGATGGTGAGCGAACAATCATTATTCGCAATGGACATCCAATTTTAACGAAAGTGACAGGTACAGGTTGTCTATTAACTTCTGTAATGGGGGCATTTGCAGCGGTTGAAAAAGATTATGTCAAAGCGGCAGTTGCTGCATTAACGTTTTATGGTGTAGCAGCGGAAATAGCTGCAAGTAAAACAGTAGAGCAAGGACCAGGAAGTTTCCAAATTGAATTTTTAAATCAGTTAGCAAACACTACTGCAAATGAGATTGTACAATATGGAAATATCCAAGAGGTGCAATAAGAAGGGGTAAAAGAAATGGCAAGTATTGATCAACAACAAATGTCCAAGTTATTGCAAGTGTATTTTATTATGGGAAGTAATAACTGTGAAAGAGATCCATTACAAGTAATGAAAGAAGCGTTAGATGGCGGAGTAACGCTTTTCCAATTTCGTGAAAAAGGTGAAGGAGCTTTAGCTGGGGAAGAACGAGTGCGTTTTGCTAAGCGGCTACAAATGCTTTGTAAAGAATATGATGTACCTTTTATCGTGAATGATGATGTAGAATTAGCAATTGAATTGGGTGCAGACGGTGTTCATGTTGGACAAGATGACGAAGGAATTACATCCGTTCGTGAAAAAATGGGAGATAAAATTGTCGGGGTATCTGCTCATACGATAGAGGAAGCTCGTTTTGCAATTGCAAATGGGGCGGATTATTTAGGAGTAGGACCTATTTTTCCGACGAGTACGAAGAAAGATACAAAAGCGGTGCAAGGAACGAAAGGGTTGCGTTATTTTAGAGAAGAGGGAATTACAATCCCGATTGTTGGTATTGGAGGAATTACACTTAAAAATGCTGCTTCTGTTATAGAGGCAGGGGCTGATGGAGTTTCTGTTATTTCTGCAATTAGTTTAGCAGATTCGCCTTATGAAAGTACGTCTTTACTGACAGGTATTTTTAATGATAAATAGTGAAAATCGTTGATATATGGGAAGAACCATTTCTAATGTGAAGAAATGGTTTTTTTGTCGTATAAAACAAAGTGTGCGGCTCAAACTAATATGTATGAACATATATCGTTTCGGAGGTACAATATGATTTCATTACAGGATATTATAGCTGCTCATGAGAAGATGAAAGGCATTGTCCATATGACACCACTAGATTATTCAAGTACATTTAGTGAACTATCGCATAATGAAGTATATTTGAAACTCGAAAATTTACAAAAGACGGGTTCTTTTAAAGTACGTGGTTCTTATAATAAGATGGTTTCTCTTGATAAAGGTGAATTAGAAAATGGGGTTGTTGCAGCGTCTGCTGGAAATCATGCACAAGGTGTCGCCTATTCTAGTAATATGCTCGATATTCCCTGTACGATTGTGATGCCAAAAGGTGCACCGCTTAGTAAAGTGCTTGCGACTAAGCGATATGGTGCACATGTAGAGTTGCAAGGTGATGTATTTGATGATGCATTAGCGTATGCGCTAGATTTGAAAGAACAAACAGGAGCAAAGTTTGTACATCCATTTGATGATGAGGCTGTAATCTCTGGTCAAGGGACGGTAGGTTTAGAAATATTGCAGCAGCTTGATGACGTCGAAGCAGTTATTTGTCCTGTTGGTGGTGGCGGCTTAATTGCAGGTGTTGCGATGGCGATTAAAGAACAAAAACCGTCGGTGAAAATATATGGTGTACAAGCGCTTGCTTGTCCGGGGATGAAGCAATCCTTAGAGGGAAAGAAAGTTATTACTGTGGAATCTTCACCAACTATGGCAGATGGAATTGCAGTGAAAAGACCGGGAGAACTTACATTTCAGCTTGTAGAGCGATATGTAGATGATATTTTTTGTGTGGATGAAATGGAAATTGCACGAACGATGCTAATGCTACTTGAACGCAATAAATTATTAGTAGAGGGGTCCGGTGCTAGTTCATTAGCGGCGCTACTATATCAAAAAATTCCTGTGAAAGAGAAAAAAGTTGTGTCGATTTTAAGTGGTGGAAATGTTGATGTTAACTTCATTACTCGTATTATTGAACATGGGATGGTTGAAGCCGGCCGCTTTGTTCATATTGCAACAATGATTAAAGATAAACCAGGACATTTGCAACATTTACTCGAAATTGTAACAAGTTTTGAAGCAAATGTATTACATATTCATTTAGAGCGGATTGGAACAAAAGTGTTTCCTGGGTATACGCAGCTCCATTTATCATTAGAAACGAAAGATAAAAACCATATTGAAGAAGTGCTAAGTGGGATAGAGAAAAAAGGATATAATGTAGAAGTTATTGAATAAAGAATTTAAACAAACGTTTGATTAAATAAAAAGCACAAACTTTATTCAGAAAAAGTTTGTGCTTTTTGTATGTTAAAACATAATGGAAATTAAGAGCATCCCAATTCCAATGGAAGCAAATGTTGCGACCAGACCAGGAATCATAAAGCTATGATTTAATACATATTTACCAATACGTGTTGTTCCTGTACGGTCAAAGTTGATCGCAGCAACAATTGTTCCGTAGTTCGGAATGAAGAAATATCCGTTTACTGCAGGGAACATCGCAATAAGAAGTGTTGGTGAAATGCCAAGTGATAATCCGAGTGGCACTAACGCACGTACTGTTGCTGCCTGGCTATACAGTAAAATAGATAGAATAAATAATGCAATAGCGAATAACCATGGTGCGCTTGTTACTAAGTGTTGAATCGATCCTTGAATCGTACTTAAGTTTCCGTTAAAGAATGTGTCTCCCATCCAAGCGATACCGAAGATTGCAACAACGGCTGTAGCACCGGCTTTGAAGACATTTCCAGATACAATGCTTTCTACATTTGGTTTACAGAAGATAATAATAAGAGCAGCAATTGTAAGCATGACCATTTCAATTGTATTTGGCATTGAAAGACGAACTAATTTTCCATCTATCATCCATCCTGGACGAAGTGTTTCGAATGAACCAAGGAGAACAACAAAAATAGTTGCAAATAAGAAGAGAACAACAGATAACTTGGCACCTTTTGCACCGATAAATTCTTTCTTTTCTTCAAGTTTAGGAATCATGCCTTCTTTCAATCGTTTTAAGTATTCAGGGTCTTCATTTAACTCTTTACCCATTTTGCTCGCAACGAAAGCTGCTAACATACAAGCGATAAAAGTAGAAGGAATACTTACTTTTAAAATATCTAACAATGTAATTTTATAATCAGCTAGCATTGCTAACAGGGCCACAGTTGCAGCAGAGATTGGACTTGCTGTAATTGCTTGTTGCGAAGCGATTACGGCAATTGACATCGGGCGTTCAGGTCTAATTCCTGATTCACGTGATACCTCTGCAATAACGGGAAGTACGGAATAGGCAACATGTCCAGTTCCAGCGCACAATGTAAATAAATATGTCACAATAGGTGCGAAAAATGTAATGCGCTTCGGGTTTTTACGAAGTGCTTTTTCTGCAAGATGAACAAGGTAATCCATTCCACCTGCAGCTTGTAAGGCACCTGCAGCTGTAATGACTGCTAAAATCATCAGCATAACGTCAATAGGAGGAGCTGTAGGTTGTAAATGGAATATGAATACGAGGATTGCCATACCAACTCCACCCATTACCCCTAGTCCAACTCCACCAAGGCGTGCGCCGATAAAAATGCAGAGTAATAAGGTAATAAATTGTAGCCAAAACATGATAAATTACCTCCAAAATCCATATGGTAAGATATTTTTGAATAATTTAATTTGAATGCCGATTATTAAATTAAACAAATAAAGACCTGTCAAATCAACCTTTTTATTATATAACACATAAAATGTAACATTCACTATATTTCGTGACATTATTTCGGAAAATCAATTACTTTAATTTAATATATAAATAAGAAATAATGGACRTATAGTAAATGTGTTGCAAAGAAAAAAGCAGAAACGAATTCATCCGTTTCTGCTTTTTTCTTATGAAAGAGACTTATTTTAGAGATTCTTTAATTTGTGTGAAAATATTAATAGCAAAAATGATAATGGCAAGAACAACAATAATACTTCCACCGGCAACAAAAGGTATAACTGCATGATAGCCATAAATCTCAAAAGCGAGTGCAATCATCATAATCGGTAGCCCGATATGTAAGAGCCAAAAATACCATTTACCAAGTTTCGAGGCACCAGCTTCTTTGAAAATATAATATAAAATACCTGCTAACATCATAGAAGTCCAACCTAATAATAAAACATGTACATGAACGGCGGTCAATTTGTAATTAGCTGAAATTGACATGAATAACCCCATACAAACACCGATGACAAAATAAATAGAAGAGATTTTAATGAAACGAATTCCCATTTTTAGCCCCCTTAATATACTTGTATGTTTGCTACAATAAAATATATGACCAATAGATTGTGAGCAGTATCATATTATAAAAAAATGTGGATTTGTTTGTTTGAAAAAATAAATCATGCTACAATGAAAACGAATTAAGACCGGGGAGCCAATTGGCTGAGAGGATGTAAGTAAACATCGACCCTCAACCTGATCTGGATAATGCCAGCGTAGGGAGTTACTTAAAGTGATGTAAGCAGATGTTATTGTATAATAACTTGCATACAAGGCTTTCCTGCGTAGTTTGTAGGAAAGCCTTTTCTTTTTACAAAACATATTTTGCAAGGGGGATTTTCGGATGTCACAACAAGTTACAATTTCATTTTCAGTCGTACCACAAGCAAAAACGAAAGATGTGTATGCCGTTGTTGATAAAGCAATTGAAGTCGTACAACAATCGGGTGTTCGTTATGAAGTAGGTGCGATGGAAACAACACTAGAAGGAGAATTAGACGTGCTTCTTGATGTCATTAAGCGTGCACAACAAGCTTGTGTCGATGCTGGAGCAGAAGAGGTTATTACTTCTATTAAAATTCATTATCGTCCAAGTACAGGTGTAACGATTGATGAGAAAGTTTGGAAGTACCGTGATGAATATGAAAAAACGGAAACGATCTAACATAACAATTACAACGATTTGGCTTATCCTTCTCATTGCTATATGGGAAGGATCTGTTTCATTATTCCGAATTGAACCGTGGATTTTACCCAAGCCTTCTACTATTGTACAGGAACTCATTGGAATGAAAGATTTATTGTTGCCAAATACAATGCAAACACTACAAGAAGTTATCATCGGATTATTCTTTGCGATTTTACTTGGAACGAGTATTGCAATTATTATGGACGTTATTCCGTTATTTCGCATTTTAATTAATCCGTTACTCGTAATATCACAAACGATACCGATTGTTGTGCTAGCACCTTTATTCATTATTTGGTTTGGGTATGGGATGCTGCCGAAAGTGATGGTCGTGATTCTTGTTTGCTTCTTTCCGATTGCCTTGAGTATTTTAGAAGGTTTCCAAACAGTAGATAAGAACATGCTTAAGTTATTACAAACAATGCGCGCGACAAAATGGCAAATCTATCAGAAGGTAAAATTCCCAGCCGTGCTTCCATACTTTTTCTCTGGGCTGAAAATTGCGGTTACATATAGCGTAATGGGAGCGATTATTGGGGAATGGCTTGGTGCGAGTGAAGGGTTAGGTGTTATGCTTACGCGTGCAACAAAATCCTTTTTAACAGCGCGTGTATTTGGTATCGCAGCAATTATCGTAATGGTGACATTGCTCTTGTATTTTATCGTAGAATTTATGGCAAGACTAACAGCACCATGGATATACAGAAAGGACGACAGAAAATGAAAAAAGGCTTAAAAGTTATGCTAGCAGCGTTGCTAGCGGTAGGCGTGGTCGGTTGTAATGCGGCGAAGAAAGAAGAGAGTACAGATAAAGGGAAGAAAGTAAAAGTTGTTTTAGATTGGTTTCCAAACACAAACCACACTGGTTTATATGTAGCGAAGACAAAAGATTACTATAAAAAGCAAGGCTTAGATGTAGAAATTATTCAACCAGGTGATAATGTGTCAGCAGAGCAAATGATTGCTTCAGGAAAAGCTGATTTCGGTGTAAGTTATCAAGAAAATGTAACATCAGCTCGTGTTGAAGGAATCCCAGTCGTTTCAATTGGAGCAATTATTCAACATAATACATCTGCATTTGCGTCGTTGAAAAAAGATAATATTACTTCTCCGAAAGATTTTGAAGGAAAACGTTATGGAGGCTGGGGAGCGCCAGCAGAAGAAGCGACGTTAAAAACAATTATGGATAAGCATCAAGCTGATTTTAGTAAAGTAGAAAAGGTTGTTCTTGGACAAACAGATTTCTTTAAATCGATTGGTAAAGATGCAGATTTTGAATGGATTTATTATAGCTGGGATGGCATTGAAGCGAAACGACAAGGAAAAGAATTAAATACAATCATGGTAAAAGATTTAGATCCAGCACTAGATTTCTATAGCCCTGTCATTATTACAAGTGAAAAGCATACAAAGCAAGATAAAGATTTTGTGAAAAAATTCATGAACGCAACGGCAGAAGGATATAACTTTGCAATTAAAGAGCCAAAAGAAGCGGCTGATATTTTAATTAAAAATGTACCGGACATTAATAAAGAGTTAGTACAAGAGAGCCAAAAATGGTTAAGTACGAAGTATCAAGACGATGCGAAAGCGTGGGGAGTACAGAAGGAAGAGGTTTGGACAAATTACATGAATTTCTTACACGATAACAAAGTTATTAAAAAGAAAATTGATGTAAAAGATGCCTTTACAAACGAGTTCCTTCCAAGCGAAAAATGAACGGATTACAAATAAAAGATGTTGTGAAAGCATTTGATGGGAAAAATGTACTAGAAAAGATTAGTGCTTCTATACAAGAAGGTGAGTTTGTCTCGTTTGTAGGCCCAAGTGGTTGCGGAAAAAGTACGTTATTAAATCTGATTGCGAGTGTTGAAGAGGCAACTAGTGGTGAGGTAATCTATAACGATACCCTTGTTCAAAAACAGGATATTGTAAGTTATATGCCGCAACAAGATTTGTTGCTCCCGTGGCGTTCAGCACTACAAAATATTGTTCTTCCATTAGAAATTGATGGGAAGCCAAAGAAAGAGCGACTTACAGAAGGAATGGAAGCCTTACAACAATTTGGTCTAGCTGAATACGCAAATCATTATCCAGATGCATTATCCGGTGGTATGCGTCAGCGTATTAGCTTCCTTCGTACTTATTTATGTGAAAAACCTATTATGTTGCTTGATGAACCGTTTGGGAAGCTCGACGCATTTACAAAAATGGAAGTGCATCGTTGGCTTTTGGATTCTTGGCATCAAGAGAAACAAACGATTGTGATGGTAACGCATGACTTGGATGAAGCAATTCTATTATCTGATCGTGTATTCATTATGTCACAAAGGCCAGCTACGATTGTTGGTGAAGTGCATGTGAATTTACCACGTCCTCGTACGATGGATATGTTGACATCTCTTGAGTTAAAAGAAGATAAGGCCGAGATTTTAGGGATATTGGCTCCTTATATGCGGAAGTAATGAAAGCTTCTTAACAGTTTTTGTGACTGTTAAGAAGCTTTTTGTTTTAGAGGGAGAAACAGTGGGTTAAATGATTGAACAAAGAGTGGATTCACTCATTTTAGATTTTACAAGTCTGTATGCAATGGAGAAAATGTCCAAAGAAATTTTTAAAGAAAAAGAGGAACAAACAGATTCATAACGAATAAAATATAAGAGCATGGTGTATGCTTATTATAAGACAATAATGATTTATAAAGGAGTGAAAGGATAAGATGACTTTATCAACTGTTCTTCAAATGGTTTTAGCTTGATATGGGAGAAGTCTGCCCATTTTTAAAGTTTAAGCCAAATTGAAGACAGCAGGTAAAGAACCTTGATCCTTTTTTACAATAATAATTTGTAATGGGTAAGGTGTGTTCACCTTACCCATTTTTTGTACACAATTAAATAAGATCTTTATTTTGCTGTTCTCTCTATTTGGCTTGTTAGTTATAAAGAAAAGGAGAGAACAAAAATGAGCGTATTAACAGTAGAAAATCTTACACATACGTATGGAGATAAAACCATTTTATATAATGCTTGTTTTCGATTATTACAAGGTGAACATGTGGGGCTTGTCGGAAGTAATGGTGCAGGGAAGTCAACATTGCTTCGGCTTTTAATAGGAGAAGTCTTGCCTGATGGGGGGATGATTGAATGGCTTCCACATGTAAAGGTGGGGGTTTTAGAGCAGCATATTGATTTACAAGAAGGAATGACAATTGAGGAATACTTGCAAGGTGCATTTTCTCATCTATATACGATTGAACGTGAAATGATAGCTATTGCTGAAAAGATGGCAAAGGGAACGGATTTAGAGAAGCTATTAGTACGATATGGGGAGTTACAAAATGTATTAGAGGGCTCAGATTTTTATCAAATTCATACCAAAATAGAAGAAGTAGCAGCTGGTTTAGGTTTGTTAGACTTAGGTATGAAAAAAGATGTTTCAAAATTAAGTGGTGGCCAGCGTACAAAGTTATTACTTGGGAAGCTTCTTTTAGAGAAACCGCATGTTTTACTATTAGATGAGCCAACAAACTATTTAGACACAGTTCATATAGATTGGCTAAGAGCATATTTACAAGTGTATGAGCATGCTTATATTGTTGTTTCACATGACGAATCATTTTTAAACAATATTACGAATGTTATTTATCATTTAGAGGGGCAAACAATTAAGCGCTATACAGGAAATTATGAGAGGTTTTTAGAAAGTTATCGCTTGCAGAAACAGCAATTACAAGTGGCTTATACGAGACAACAAAAGGAAATTGCAAATTTAGAGAGTTTTATTCAAAAAAATAAAATTCGAAAAGCAAAGCAGGCAAAAAGCCGTGAAAAGGTATTGGAGAAAATGAAAAAAATTGAAAAACATAACGATGTACCACGGCCGCGTTTTCATTTTCAGATTCACACTGAGCCTGTGAGCCGCATATTACAAGCACAGCAAATTCAAATTGGTTATGTGGAGCCATTGTTTCCATCCCTTAATTTACAAGTGAAAAGGCGCGAAAAGATTGCAATTGTGGGTCATAATGGAATTGGAAAAACAACAATGCTAAAAACGTTGTTAGGACAATTAGAACCATTAAGCGGGAGAGTTCATATTGGAGAGCGGGTACAACCTGCATATTTTGCGCAAGAAGAATTTAGTGCAGAAACTACACCGCTTGAACAAGTATGGTCAGGACGTCCGGATATGACGCAAAAAGAAATTCGTCAATCTTTAGCAAGATGTGGTTTAAAGGAAGAACATATTCGGCAGTCTCTTTGCATTTTAAGTGGTGGAGAACAAACGAAGGTACGTTTATGTGAACTTATGTTAATGCGGAGTAATGTTTTAATTCTAGATGAGCCGACGAATCATTTAGATGTACAGGCGAAAGAGGCATTGAGAGAAGCTTTAGAACACTATCAAGGAACAATTTTACTTGTTTCTCATGAACCTTCTTTTTATGAATCTTGGGTGACGCGAGTTTGGAATCTGGAGGAAATGAACGTTACTAAAAAATAATAGAGCCGTTTATTTAGGAGACGTTACTAAAAAATAATAGAGCCGTTTATTTAGGAG